>NZ_QOBB01000022.1:0-65744 GCF_024704855.1 Burkholderia sp. HAN2018
CGCGAGCGGCTCGCGGCCGACGGCGAGCGGCTCGCCGCACTGCTGCGCGCGCACGGCTTCGCGGCCCGCGCGACGCCGCTCTTCAGCTGGACCGACGACCCGCGGGCAGCGGCACTGCATGCGGCACTCGCGGCACGCGGGATCTGGACGCGGTACTTCCCGACTCCGTCGAGCGTACGCGTCGGCCTGCCGGGCAGCGAAGCCGAATGGCAGCGCCTCGGCGACGCACTCGCGCACTGCGTGCCGCTGCTGCAACGGGAATCCGCATGATTCCGCGCCTGTTGCGCCGGCTGACACCGGTCGCGATGCTGACCGCACTCGCTCATGCACCGCTCGTCCACGCCGACGTCACGACGCGCGACGACGCCGGCAACACCGTCACGCTGCCTGCACCCGCGCAGCGCGTGATCAGCCTCGCGCCGCACGCGACCGAGCTCGTCTACGCGGCCGGCGGCGGCGCGAAGCTCGTCGGCACGGTCACGTACAGCGACTATCCGCCCGCCGCGCAAGCGATACCGCGCGTCGGCGACAACAAGGCGCTCGACCTCGAGCGGATCGCCGCGCTGAAGCCCGACCTGATCGTCGTCTGGCGGCACGGCAACGCCGAGCGGCAGACCGACGCGCTGCGCGCATTGCATATCCCGCTGTTCTTCAGCGAACCGAAGCACCTCGACGACGTATCGTCGTCGCTGCGCCGGCTCGGCACGCTGCTCGGCACGCAACCGGCTGCCGATGCGGCCGCGGCCGCCTATACGCGCGACATCGCGGCGCTGCGCGCACGTTATGCGGCGCGGGCGCCCGTCACGATGTTCTTCCAGGTCTGGGACCGGCCGCTGATGACGCTCAATGGCGCGCACCTGATCAACGACGTGATCGAGCTGTGCGGCGGCCGCAACGTGTTCGCCTCGCTCAGGCCGCTCGTGCCGACCGTCACCGACGAGGCCGTGCTCGTGGCCAATCCGGAAGCGATCGTCACGACGAGCGCGGGTGCGTCGCGTACGGACGAACCGTTGCCGAGCCTCGCGCGCTGGCGCACGTGGCCCGCACTGACGGCGGTGGCGCGCAACAACCTGTTCGCGATCGACGGCGATCTGCTGACGCGGCCGTCGCCGCGGATCGCGCAGGGCGCGGCCGCGCTGTGCGAGGATCTCGAAGCCGCGCGTGGGCGGCGGCCGGCGCGCTGAGTTCCGGCGGCTTGAGCCCCCGTCGCGCACCTGTCGGTGTTTGAGACAGATCGACCGCGCGCCGCGTCGTCCAGATGCGGACGCCGGTGCGCCTATTCGTCCCAGTGCACCACTTCCCAGGTTCGCGTGGCGGCATCCGCACGCAGCCAGACGACACCACCGGGCGGCACCGGCCGCGACAACAGCGTATCGAGCGGCACGCACAGTACATGCGCCGCGAACACGCGGATCACGCCCGCATGCGTGACCGCCCATTGCGGCCGGTCGAACTGCGCGACGGCATCGGCCTGCCGGGCGACCCGGGCAGCGAATCGCGCGACGCTTTCGCCACCATGCGCGCACGCATGCATCAGGTCGGCCGCCCACGCATCGAGTGCCGCGCGATCGATATCGTCCCAGCGCCGCATTTCCCACGCGCCGAAATCCATTTCCTGCCAGTCCGCCTCGCGTTGCAGCGGCACGCCGCATGCCTGCGCGAGCCGCTCGGCAATGGACGCGCAGCGCGTCAGCGGGCTCGTCCAGACCTGTTCGGGAAGCGGCGCGCCGAGTACCGACAGATGCGCGCGCACGGCCTGGGCGCCGGCGTCGGCCGGCGCGGCGAGCGGCACGTCGCTGTGTCCGTAGCAGAGGCCCGGCTCGACACCGACGACCGGATGACGGATCAGGACGACGTCCATCCGAGCACCACGAGATAGATCGCCAGTTCGCACAGTTGTTGCGTGAAGCCGAGACAGTCGCCGGTATAACCGCCGATCCGCTTCACGAAATAGCGGGCTGCCCACGCGCGCACGAGCACGAGCGCCACGCAGGCGGCGACGCCCATGCGCCAGTCGGGCCAGAACAGCCACGGCAATCCGAACAGCGCGGCGACACACGCCGCGCGCGCCCCCATCCGTTGCGCGACCGGTTTCGCCTTGCCTTCGGGCCGCACGTAGTCGAGCGTCATCAGCAGGCTCACGGCCGCCGCGCGGCTCGCCGCGTGCGCGGCGATCATCGTCCATGCGGCACGCAACGGCAGCATCGACGCAAGCGCCTGCCATTTCACGCCGAGCGCGATCACGAGCGCGACCGCACCGAACGTGCCGATCCGCGAGTCGTGCATGATGCGCAGCACGTCGTCGCGCGTATAGCCGCCGCCGAACGCATCGCAGCTGTCGGCGAGGCCGTCCTCGTGGAAGGCCCCCGTTGCGAGCAACGTGGCGGCCATCGACAGCCCGACCGCGATCGACACGGGCAGCGCGCGCAGCGCGACCAGATACACGAGCGCGCCCCACGCGCCGACGCATGCGCCGACGAGCGGGAAATATCGCGCGGCCTGGTCGAGATCGCCGGCCGCGTAGCCGATCGCGCGCGGCACGGGCACGCGCGTGAAGTAGCCGAGCGCGACGAAGAAGTAGCGCAGTTCGGCCCGCACGCCGCGCGCGCGATCAGGCGTCACGATCGTCGACACCGGCGGATTCGAAGCTCGCCATTTCCGTGAGGAACGCAGCAGCCGCACGCACGAGCGGCAGCGCGAGCGCCGCGCCCGTGCCTTCGCCGAGCCGCAGGTCGAGCGCGAGCAGCGGTTTCGCGCCGAAATGCTCGAGCATGCGCCGGTGCCCGGCCTCGTGCGACGTATGCGAGAACACGCAGTAGTCGCGCACGCCGGGCGCGATGCGCTCGGCGACGAGCAATGCGGCCGTCGCGATGAAGCCGTCGACGAGGATCGTCATCCGTTCGCTCGCGGCCGCGAGATACGCGCCCGTCATCATCGCGATCTCGAAGCCGCCGAACGTCGCGAGCACGTCGAGCGGCGCAATCGCGTGCGAGTGCTTGACGAGCGCACGGCCGAGCACCGCGCGCTTGTGCGCGAGGCCCTGGTCGTCGAGGCCCGTGCCGCGCCCGACGCACGCGTCGATCGGCACGCCGAGCAGGCGGCTCATCAGGCACGCGGCCGACGACGTGTTCGCGATCCCCATCTCGCCGAAGCCAATCACGTTCGTGCCGAGCGACGCGTGCAGGCGCACGCGCGCCGCGCCGGCCGCGAGCGCCGTCATCGCCTCGTCGCGCGTCATCGCAGGTTCCGTCGCGAAGTTGCGCGTGCCGCGCGCGACCGGCAGCGACACCAGGCGGTCGGACAGCGGCAGCGGCGACGCGACGCCCGCATCGACGATCTCGAGCGTGCTCTGCGCGACGCCCGAGAACGCGTTGATTGCCGCGCCGCCGGCGAGGAAGTTCGCGACCATCTGCGCGGTCACCGCTTGCGGATAGGGGCTCACGCCTTCGGCGGCAATCCCGTGATCGCCGGCGAACACGATCATCACGGGACGCTGCACGACCGGCCGCTCGGTGTGCTGGATCAGGCCGACCTGCAGCGCGACCGCCTCGAGCTGGCCGAGGCTGCCGGGCGGCTTGGTCTTGTGGTCGATCACATGCTGCAGGCGCTTGCGCAGCACGTCGTCGAGCGGTGCGATCGCGGGCGGGAAGTGGGTCGGGGTCGTCATCGGGAAACCGTGTCGTGGGCGCGGGATGCACCGCGCATCGGAAAAGGAAACGTCATTGTCGCTCGGGCCACGCCGGCAGCAGCGCATCGCGGCCGTTCTCGCGGATCAGCACGAGCGGATAACCGAACGCGTCGCTCGCGCGCTCGGGCGTCAGCACGTCGTGCACGGGGCCGGCCCACGCGTGGCCACGGCCGTCGAGCAACAGCGCATGCGTCGCGAAACGCCGCGCGAGGTTCAGATCATGGCACGAGAACAGCACCGCGCGCGGGCCCGCGTCGAGCCAGGCGGCCAGCGCGGTCAGGCAATCGATCTGGTGATGGAGGTCGAGATGCGCGAGCGGTTCGTCGAGCAGCATCAACGGCGCGTCCTGGCACAGCGTCGCGGCCAGCGCGACGCGCTGCCGCTCGCCGCCCGACAGCGACAGCACGTCGCGCGACGCAAGCGCGGTCAGGTCGAAGGTCGCCAGCGCGTCGCGCGCGGCCGCGCGGTCGCCGTCACGCTCCCAGCCCCAGCCGCCGAGATACGGAAAGCGGTTGAGCAAGACCGTATCGAACACGGTCGCGCTGAATGCGTCGTGCAGTTGCTGCGGCATCAGCGCGCGGCGCTGCGCGAGCTGCGCGGGCGGCCATGCGGAAAGCGGCCGGCCGTCGATCTCGACGTGTCCGCCGGCCGGCGGCTGCAGCCCCGCGAGGGTCGCCAGCAGCGTCGTCTTGCCCGCGCCGTTCGGCCCGGCGACGCACCAGATCTCGCCCGGACGGAACGCCTGCGTGAAGCCGTCGAGCAGCGTGCGCGCGCCAGCCTTCAGCGTCAGGCCGACGGCCGCGCAGCTCATCTCGTCGCCGGTGGCGCGCAATGCGGCACGGGTCATCGCATCGGCCTCCTGAGCAACATCCACAGGAACACCGGCACGCCGATCAACGCGGTCATCACGCCGACCGGCAGTTGCGCGGGCGCGATCGCGGTGCGTGCGAGCAGGTCGGCGGCCATCACGCCACCGCCGCCCGCGAGCATCGCGGCCGGCAGCAACATCCGCTGGTCGTTGCCGAATGCGAGCCGCAGCGCGTGCGGCACGACGAGGCCGACGAAGCCGATCGTGCCGGCGGTCGTCACTGCGGCCGCGGCGGCCAGCGACGCGACGAGATAGATCCGCACACGCAGGCGCGCGACGGGCACGCCGAGCGCGAGCGCCGTCGCATCGCCGCGCAGCAGCACGTTCAGTTGCGGCGCGGCCGGCAGTGCGATGCACGCGGCCAGCAGCAGCGCGCCCCACGCGAACCACGGTGCGCTCACGCCGTTCAGGTCGCCCGTCAGCCAGAAGATGATGCCGCGCAGCCGCGCATCGGGCGCGAGCGACAGCAGCAGCGTGACGAGCGCGCCCCACCCCGCCGCGATCACGACGCCCGTGAGCAGCAGCCGCGGCGACGCATCGCGCGCCTCGCCGCGCCCCAGCTCGCGGCGCGCGAGTCCGAGCACGAGCGCGACCGACACGAGCGAGCCGGCGAACGCCGACACATCGACGAGCCACCATGCGCCGCCCGCGATCATCGCGACGAGCGCGAAGCCGGCCGCGCCGCCGGACACGCCGAGCACGTACGGATCGGCGAGCGGGTTGCGCAGCAACACCTGCAACAACGAGCCGGCCAGCGCGAGCAGCGCACCGCACGCGAAGCCCGCGAGCGCGCGCGGCAGGCGCAGCGTGCGGACGATGTCGGCGAACAGCGCGTCGCCGCCATGCGGCACGAGCGACGCGAGCGCCTGCCACGGCGACATCGGCACGCTGCCGATCGACAGCGACGCGACGAACAGCAACGCGACCGCCGCGGCCAATGCGGCCCAGATCGCGGTGGCGCGCGCGGCGCTCATGCGGCCCTCCGCGCGACGGACGACACTGCGCGCATCGGTGCGCTACCGCTGCGGGCCGGGCGCGACATCGGCGCAGTGCAGCGTGTTGCAGGCATACCCAAGCTCGTGATCCTTGCGGTCAGGTGGTCGACGCGCGCGGCGACCTTCCGGTGGTCGCCCGGTTCGAGAACGTCAACAAGATGGCAGAAATCGGCGCCGCCGACGATTGGGGTCAGCATCGAAGATCAATCCCGTGAAGCACTGCGCGCCCCGCTTCCCCGCAGGCCGCGCGTCACGAAGCCCGTGCGGGCTCCCCGCCTCGGCCGGTATCCGGGCTGGCGGCGGTCCGGCTCGCCTTCCCGCGCGAAGACGCGCAGTGGCCCGCGTCCGCATGCGAAACGTGCATGCGGAACGCGCCCGAGCCGGCCTGCGTCATGCAACGCGGCCGCTTACCGTTGCGGGGGCAGCGCAGGTTGGCGGCGTCCTGGCGGAGCCCGCGCCCTGCTTCCCGTTTAACCGCGCGTTGCACGCGCGAGCACCGAGGCGGCGCCAGTTTAGGAGCGGGTCGCACGAGCGTCAAGGAAGCATCCGGACACGCACGTGACGCGCCGATTCGCGGCAAGAAGCAGGGGTGTTACGACTGGAAACGTTACAGATGTCGGTTTGCGCGTTATTCCGCGCTAAAATGCTGGGTCTTTAGAGGACGCAGCAAATGCTCAACGAACTCGAAACCCTATCTCAAAATATTGGCCGTCTGATTTCGCTGAACAAGCGCTATCACTCGGAACGGCTCGCGCTCGAGGAGCAGGTCGCGCAATTGCGCGCGGACGCGGACACGGTCCGCGCGGAACTCGCGCAACTGCGCGACGAACGCAATGCGCTCGCGGCCGAGCGCGACACGCTGTCGGCAAAGATCGACGACGCCCAGGTGAAACTGAACGCGATTCTCGAAAAGCTGCCGCGCTCGAAAAGTGCGGAGCAAGCCGACAACCAGCTCGACCTGCTGGATGCGCAGGCGCGTACGGATGGCGATGACGCGGCCAGCCACGGAGAACATGCATGAGCACCAAGCAGATCGAAGTCTCGATTCTCGGTCAGGCCTATCGGCTCGCCTGCTCGGCCGAGACCGAAGCGGCACTGCTCGAAGCGGTCGCGCGCGTCGACGCCGAAATGTCGAAAATCCGCTCGAACAGCTCGGTACGCGGCACCGATCGCATCGCCGTGATGGCGGCGCTGTCGCTCGCTTCCGAATTGCTGCGGCTGCAAACGAGCGTGCGGCACGGTGAAGCATTTCCGGCGGAGGAAATCCGTCGTACAATGCACCAGATGAACGAACAGCTCGGCGCGGTGCTCGCACAGCACGAGACGCAGTAACGTTTTAATCGATGCGTCGATTCCCCTTGATCTCGGCGATCAACGGTGGTCAAATTGGCGCATCGAATCACAGTTCAGTCAGCTTCCCTGCCTGGTTCGCCAAGGTCATATATTCCTTGAACCAATGCCATGTGCACGGTTGCGGAAATTTGTAGCACGGGCGCGCGCGTCACTCTGTCTGATGTACCCGAAGTGCTGCTAACTGCGACCAATTCTGAACCTCAGGTTCAGGATGCCGGCCTAGCGGCCAAGGCGGGGGCCTATCCAACGGCATCGGGCGAAGCCCGGTGCCGTTTTCTTTTGTAGCAGCCTCTTTCTGCGTCGATCACGATCCATGCAATACTGGCTGATGAAGTCCGAACCGGACGAAGCAAGCATCGACGATCTCGCCAACGCACCGCAGCGCTCGCTGCCGTGGACCGGCGTGCGCAATTATCAGGCGCGCAATTTCATGCGCGACACGATGAAGATCGGCGACGGCGTGCTGTTCTATCACTCGAGCTGCCCCGAGCCGGGCATCGCGGGCCTCGCCGAAGTGTCGTCGACGCCCTACCCCGACCCCACGCAGTTCGATCCGAAAAGCCCCTATTACGATCCGAAGTCGACCCGGGAAGCGCCGCGCTGGCTGCTCGTCGACGTGCGCTACGTGAAAAAATCGCCGCTCGTGCCGCTCGCCGCGCTGCGCGAACACGACGAACTCGCCGACATGCGCGTGCTCGCACGCGGCAACCGGCTGTCGATCACGCCCGTCACGCGCGCCGAATGGCGGTTCATCACCGAAAAGCTGATGAAGTAGGCGCACGCCAAACGTCAAATCTGGTCAGTACGCGCCGCCGCCACGGAACTCGCGGCACTTTCGCGCGGCCTAAGCAACCGCTGCCGGCCGATCGAGCCGGCCGTCGTTTTTTCGTCGCGCGGTACGCCCGCGTCGCGCACGCGTGATCCGCGTGCGCGCCCTCGCACAAGGAGTCCAACAATGACCAAGAAATCCGCACTCGCGCTGTCGCTCGCCCTTGCCGCCGCCGTTCCCGTCGCGCTGACGCTCGCGTCACCCGCCGCGCACGCGCAGGCCGCGAACCCGCACTTTCCGGAGCCGGCAGGCGTGCTGTCGCTGTCGTCGCAAGCCAGCGCCGACGTGCCGCAGGACATCATCCACATCACGCTGTTCTACGAGCAGCAGGCCAAGGATCCGGGCAGCCTCACCGCGCAGTTGAACCAGCGCGCCGACGCCGCCCTGTCGCAAGCGAAAAGCGTATCGGGCGTCACGGCACACACGGGCGCATTCTCCGTCTATCCGAGCACCGATCGCGACGGCAAGATTTCCGCATGGCGCGGCCGCACCGAGGTCGCGCTCGAATCGCGCGATTTCGCCGCGGCGTCGAAGCTGGCAGGCCAGTTGTCGAACCTGATGCAGGTCGCGAACGTCGAGTTCTCGCTGTCGCCCGAAGCGCAGCGCGCAGCCGAGCAGAAGCTGACGACCGAAGCGATCAAGTCGTTCCGCGCCCGCGCGGACGAAGCCGCGAAGGCATTCGGCTACAGCAGCTACACGATCCGCGACGTGAACGTCGGCGGCGGCCGCAACGTGCAGCCGTATCCGCGCATGATGGCGATGGCCGCAGCACCGATGGACAGCGCAAAGATGAGCGCACCGATCGCAGTCGAAGGCGGCAAGGCCACCGTGTCGGTCACCGTCAACGGTTCCGTGCAGATGAAGTAACGCGCAGCGCGCGGCAGTCCGAAATGAAAAACGCCGGCCTTCGAGCCGGCGTTTTTCATTTCAATGCGTGGGCCGATGCACGCGCCGATCGCGCGTGCATCGCCATCACATCACGCAACGGCATTCGCCGCGCGGCGGCGATACGCCCAGACCATCAACGCGATGCCCGCGATGATCATCGGCAGCGACAGCCACTGCCCCATCGACAGGCCGAGCGCGAGCAAGCCGAGGAAGTCGTCGGGCTCGCGCGCGAACTCCACCGTGAAGCGCGCGAGGCCGTAGCCGATCAGGAACAGCGCGGACACGGCGCCCATCGGCCGCGACTTGCGCGCGAAGAGGAACAGCGCGAAGAACAGCACGATGCCTTCGAGCGCAATTTCATAGAGCTGCGAAGGATGACGCGGCAGCATCTGGTATTGCATGAACACGTCGGCGAGATGCCACTTCTCGACGAGTTCCGGATGCTTCGGCAACCATGCCGCATCGTCACGCATCGCGCCCGGGAACAGCATCGCCCACGGTGCGGACGGATCGGTCACGCGGCCCCACAGTTCACCGTTGATGAAGTTGCCTAGCCGCCCGGCCGCGAGCCCCGTCGGCACCATCGGCGCGACGAAATCGGTGACCTGCAGCCAATGGCGCTTGCGCTGCCACGCGAACAGCGCCATCGCGAGCGTCACGCCGAGGAAGCCGCCGTGAAACGACATGCCGCCCTCCCACACCTTGAACACGTCGAGCGGATGCGAGAAGTAGAAATCGGCCTTGTAGAACAGCACGTAGCCGAGGCGGCCGCCGAGCACGGTGCCGAGCACGCCGTAGAACATCATGTCGTCGATGTCCTTCACGGTCCAGCCCTGCGCCGCGACGTGCGGCAGCTTCAGGCGGATCCGGCCGACGACGATCGCCGCGATGAAGCCGACGAGATACATGAGCCCGTACCAGCGCACGGCCAGCGGCCCGAGATGAATCGCAACGGGGTCGAAATTCGGGTGAATGATCATGGGTTAGCGAAGAAGTTTTCGAATGCGGTGCGGCCGTCGCACACGCGCAGCACCGCGCGTTGGACGGCACCGGCGCGCCATCGTTCACGTCACGGGGCGAGCCCCTGCGCGCGCACGACGTCGAGGAAGCCGGCCAGCACGGGGCTCACGTCGCCGGTACGCCACACGAGGCCCGTCTCGACGACCGGCGCGTGACCGGCGAGCGGCCGGTAGACCACGCCGGTGCGCCGCAGGTTACGCAGCGATTGCGGCACCAGTGCGACGCCCATGCCGGCCGACACGAGGCTGACGATCGTCTGCATCTGGATCGCCTCCTGGCCGATGCACGGGGTTTCCCCCGCCGCGCCGTAGCAGCCCGTAATGATGTCATAAAAGCCGGGCGCCAAACGACGCGGAAAGATCACGAGCGGCAACGCGGCGACTTCCGCGAGATGGACGGGCTCGTCTTCAGGCGCGTCGCTCGCGGCCGCCGGCATCGCGATCACCAGCGGCTCGCGCAGGACGGGCAGGTACGACAGCCCGGCCGCGTGGCGCGGCGGCACGGGCGGAATGACGAGCCCCGCGTCGATGCGGCCGGCGACGAGTTCGTCGATCTGCACGTCGCTCGTCGCCTCCGCGAGTTGCAGGCGCACCTGCGGATAACGCGCGCCGAACGCTCGCAGCAGCGAAGGCAGCAGCCCGTAATCGGCGGTCGACACGAACGCGAGCGACAACGAGCCGGCCTCGCCGCGCGCGAGCCGTCGCGCCAGCGGCGGCAACGCATCGGCCGACGCAAGCAGCCGGCGCACATCGGGCAACAGCGCGGCCCCGACCGCCGTCAGCGCCACCGAACGCTTGCTGCGCACGAACAGCGCGACGCCGAGCGTGTCCTCGAGCGCGCGGATCGCCTGCGACAGCGGCGGCTGCGTCATCGACAGGCGTTCGGCCGCGCGGCCGAAATGGCGCTCGTCCGCGACGGTCGCGAAATAGCGCCACTGGCGCAGGTCGGGAGTCGGATCAGCCATGCGTCTTTCATTCAGGAAACGACCTAATAGGCGACAAATAATATATTGGACATCCCAATCCGGAAACTCCATGCTTGACTGATCCGAACCGGCGCGCCGTTCACCGGCGCCGCCCAGACAACGATGGAGTCCCCCATGGCTTACAACCGCCGCTCGAGGCACATCACGCAAGGCGTGGCCCGATCGCCGAATCGCTCGATGTATTACGCGCTCGGTTACCAGAAGGACGATTTCGACAAGCCGATGATCGGCATCGCGAACGGCCATTCGACGATCACGCCGTGCAATTCGGGCCTGCAGCGCCTGTCGGATGCAGCCGTCGCGGCCGTGAAGGCATCCGATGCGAACCCGCAGATCTTCGGCACGCCGACGATTTCGGACGGCATGTCGATGGGCACCGAAGGCATGAAGTACTCGCTCGTGTCGCGCGAGGTGATCGCCGACTGCATCGAGACCTGCGTGCAGGGGCAATGGATGGATGGCGTGGTTGTCGTCGGCGGCTGCGACAAGAACATGCCGGGCGGGATGATCGCGCTCGCGCGCCTGAACGTGCCGGGCATCTACGTGTACGGCGGCACGATCCGCCCCGGCAACTGGAAAGGCCGGGACCTGACGATCGTCTCGTCGTTCGAGGCCGTCGGCGAATTCACCGCGGGCCGGATGTCGCTGGAGGATTTCGAAGGGGTCGAGCAGAACGCATGCCCGACGTCGGGTTCGTGCGGCGGGATGTACACCGCGAACACGATGAGTTCGTCGTTCGAGGCGCTCGGGATGTCGCTGCTGTACTCGTCGACGATGGCCAACCCCGACCAGGAGAAGGTCGATTCGGCCGCCGAGTCGGCGCGCGTGCTGGTCGAGGCCGTGAAGCGCGACCTGAAGCCGCGCGACATCATCACGAAGGAATCGATCGAGAACGCGGTGTCGGTGATCATGGCGACGGGCGGTTCGACCAATGCCGTGCTGCACTATCTCGCGATCGCGCACGCGGCCGAGGTCGACTGGACGATCGACGACTTCGAGCGCATCCGCAAGCGCGTGCCCGTGATCTGCGACCTCAAGCCGTCGGGGAAGTACGTCGCGACCGACCTGCACCGGGCCGGCGGGATTCCGCAGGTGCTGAAGATCCTGCTCGACGCGGGGCTGCTGCACGGCGACTGCATGACGATCACCGGCCGCACGATCGCCGACGAACTGAAGGACGTGCCCACCGTGCCGCGCGCGGACCAGGACGTGATCTTCCCGATCGACCGCGCGCTGTACAAGGAAGGCCACCTTGCGATCCTGAAAGGCAATCTCGCGGAAGACGGCGCGGTCGCGAAGATCACCGGCCTGAAGAACCCCGTGATCACGGGCCCGGCGCGCGTGTTCGACGACGAGCAGAGCGCGATGGATGCGATTCTCGGCGACCGGATCCACGCAGGCGACATCCTCGTGCTGCGTTATCTCGGCCCGAAGGGTGGCCCCGGCATGCCCGAAATGCTCGCACCGACGTCCGCGATCATCGGCAAGGGGCTCGGCGAATCGGTCGGCTTCATCACCGACGGCCGCTTCTCGGGCGGCACCTGGGGCATGGTGGTCGGCCATGTCGCACCCGAGGCGTTCGTCGGCGGCACGATCGCGCTCGTGCAGGAAGGCGACTCGATCACGATCGACGCGCACCGGCTGCTGCTGCAGTTGAACGTGGAGGACGCGGAACTCGCGCGCCGCCGCGCCGCGTGGCAACAGCCGGCACCGCGCTACACGCGTGGCGTGCTCGCGAAATTCGCGGCCCTCGCCCGGCCCGCGAACCAGGGTGCCGTCACGGGTTGACACGGGTGCATCGCCGCATGCGACCCCGTTAAGCAGGGCCGCCGGGGGAACGCGCAAAACGCGCTTTCCCTTTGCTTTTATAATGCGCGGGTCATGAAGCCGGCCGTCCCCGCCGGCGGAGAACCGCATGAAACACTCGATATTGCGCGTCCTGCTCGCCACGCTGCTGATCGGCAGCGGGGCGGCGGCGCGCGCCGACCAGGCCGACGGGCTCGCGCTTGCCCAGCGCAAGAACTGCATGGCCTGCCACGCGATCGGCAAACCGCTGATGGGCCCGTCGTTCCGCGACATCGCCGGCAAGTATGCGGCGCGCGGCGACGCCGTCGATTACCTCGCCCAATCGATCGTGAAAGGCAGCGTCGGTGTATGGGGCAGTGTGCCGATGCCCGCCAATACGCAACTGACGAGCGCCGAAGCCCACACGCTCGCGCAATGGGCGCTGTCGGTGCGCTGATCCGGGCGCAACGGGCGGAAACCGCCGTCGCGCGGGGTTCCGCCGGCAGGTGGGCCCGCCGAGGCTGATCCGCACCTCGCCGGCCGCTTGGCCGGCCCTTACTGGAATCGCACCCTGTTTTTCACCTGAACGGTCGCGCACTCAACCGGCATGACCGGCGCGGCGGCGTGCGATTTCTTCGTCGACCGCGTCGCGAACCCAGTCCATCACCTCGGTTTCCAGCGCCAGCGCCACTTCGCGCGTGATCTGGCCGACCAGCCAGGCCGAATGCTCATGCAGCGCGTCGCGACAACGGGCCTCGATGGCGTCGCGCCCTTCCCCGGTCAGATAGTTCGTCAGGCGATTGCGCAGGCGCTCGGCGATGTGCTGGGCATCTTCCTGCGTCAGCCCGGCCACGGCCTGCGCATCCTGCTGCGGCGCGGCGGCCGCTGCGGCCACTGCGGCGGCCTCCGGCATGTGCGCTTCACGCGCGTGCCCGACAGCCTCACGCGCCACCGCGGCGAACGCATGCGGCAGCACATCGTCGTCGGCCAGCGACGAGCGCAGCGGCGCACTCATCGCCGCCGAGTCTTCGGCAACCACGTGTTCCGCGGCGCCGGGCTCCGCCGGCGCATCGGTCTCGCCGAGCGCGGCGGCGGCGACAGTCGCAGTCTCCACCGCCTCGTCTCCCGGCAGTTCGACCGCCGGCACGTGCGGCGTCGGCACGGGTTCGACCACGACGGAATCGGGGTCGAGTGCGTCGGGCATGGAATCGGCCGGCGCCGCACCCGTGGTGCGTGGCGCGACCACGTCGGTCAGCACCGGAATCGCCGCGCCGGCGGGCGGCTGCGGAGCGTCGGGCGCGGGCGCGCGCGCCGGCACCGGCTTGCCCGGCACCAGCACGTCGGTCAGCGTCGGGATCGAGGATGAATCGGCTTCTGTCACGGGAACACTCCGTCGACGGTTGCGGCTAGCTGCCCTGCTTGTAGTTGTTCAGCGCGTATCCGCGGTCGCGGTAGAACCGGTAGCGGTCGCGGCCCGCGGCCAGTTCGTCAGGCGCGTTGCCGACCACTTCGAGCAGGCGCTCGAAGCGGGCGAACTGCGCGGGCACGGCCGCGCCGAGGTTCAGCAGCACGTGATGATGCGGTGCGCGGTCGAGATCCGCGGCCAGCACGATCGGCGTTCCGGCTGCGTGCTCGCTGTCGACACCGCAATGCGGGATGAAATCGAGCGGCGAGAACGTCCAGAGCCGCTCGTCGAGCGCGCGCAGGCGCGCGGGCTCGGCGAGCACGACGACCGGCTGCCCGGCCTGGTAGGCCTTGCGCAGCAGCCGGCACGCGTATGCGAGCGAATCGCCGACGTTCGAGTGGAAATCGATCCGCGTCATTGCCCGCCTACCCGCAGCGTCGTCAACACCGCCATCACTGGCCGGCGCGGTCGATCAGGAACTGCGCGAGCAACGGCACCGGACGGCCCGTCGCCCCCTTCGCCGCACCGCCCTTCCACGCGGTGCCTGCGATGTCGAGGTGGGCCCACGGATAGCTGTCGGTGAAGCGCGACAGGAAGCACGCGGCGGTCACGGCGCCGGCCGGGCGCCCGCCGATGTTCGCGAGATCCGCGAAGTTCGACTTCAGCTGATCCTGGTACTCGTCGTCGAGCGGCATGCGCCATGCCGGGTCGTTCGCCTCGCGCGACGCGTCGAGCAGTTCGCCCGCAAGCGCGTCGTTCGTCGAGAACAGGCCGCTGTTGTGGCCGCCCAGCGCGATCACGCACGCGCCCGTCAGCGTTGCGACGTCGATCACGGCGGCCGGCTTGAAGCGCTCGGCATACGTGAGCGCGTCGCACAGGATCAGGCGCCCTTCGGCGTCGGTGTTCAGCACCTCGATCGTCAGGCCCTTCATGCTGGTGACGATGTCGCCCGGCTTCGTCGCGTTGCCGCCCGGCATGTTCTCGCAGGTCGGCACGATCGCGACGACGTTGATCTTCAGGCCCATCTCGGCGACCGCACGCATCGTACCGAGCACCGAACCGGCGCCGCACATGTCGTACTTCATCTCGTCCATGCCTTCGCCCGGCTTCAGCGAGATGCCGCCCGTGTCGAACGTGATGCCCTTGCCGACCAGCACGACCGGCGCGGCCTTCGCGGCGGCGCCCTGGTAGTGCAGCACGATGAACTGCGGCGGCTCGACCGACGCGCGCGCGACCGACAGGAACGAACCCATCTTCAGCGCCTGGATCTGCTTGAGCCCGAGCACTTCCGCCTTCAGGCCCCAATCCTTCGCGATCTTCTTCGCGGTGTTGCCGAGGTAGGTCGGCGTGCAGACGTTACCCGGCAGGTTGCCGAGGTCGCGGGTGAGATCCATCCCGTTCGCAAGCGCGACGGCCTGCTTGACCGCGACCTTCGCGGCCTTTTCGTCGGACGGATCGACGCTGAACACGACGCGCTTGAGCGTGTGCGACGCCGGTTCCGGCTTGCTCTTCATCTGCGTGAAGCGGTAGGTCTCGTTGCGCAGCGCGAGAATCGCCGCGCGCACGCCCCAGTCGGAGCTGCGCTCGTCGACCGGCAGTTGCGCGAGCGTGAACGTGACCTGGACGACCTTGGTCGCCAGCAGCGCGCGCCACGCGGCCGTCGCTGCGTCGTTATAGGCTTTCTGGTTGAAAGCATCCTGCTTGCCGAGGCCGACGAGCAGCACGCGCGACGCGCCGATGCCCGACACTTCGTGCAGGAACAGCGTCTTGCCGCGCTTGCCGTCCATGTCGCCGGCCTTCACCACGCGCGAAATCAGTCCCTTGGTGGCCGTGTCGATGTCGAGCGCCGCGCCCGAGAGGGTCTGCGCCTCGAAGATGCCGAGCACGATGCAATCGGACTTCCCGGTCAGGAACCCCTTCGCCTCGCCTTTGCTCCAATCACAGCCTTTTATGCTAAAGTCCATCGCGCTTGTCCTCGGATAAAATCTGGGCTAAGGATGAAAGCCGCAATTATCCGCTATTTTTCCCGTGGCGGCGCGAGCGCTCCGCTACGCGTGCGCAGCCTCCCGCCCTCTTCTCATCAAGAATGATCTTCGAACGCTCCCTCCAGCGCGAGCTTGCGTATACGGCTGGCGCCGTGTTCATGGTGCTGCTCACGATCATGCTCACGACGATGATGATCCGCATCGTCGGTTACGCCGCGTCCGGTGAAATCGATCCTCGGGACGTCCTCGTGCTGATCGGCCTCACCGTGATCGGCTACCTCGCCGTGATGCTCGTCGTCACGCTGTTCGTGTCGATCCTGTTCGTGCTGACCCGGTGGTACCGGGACTCCGAAATGGTCGTGTGGCTCGCATCGGGCGTAAGCCTCACGCGCCTCATCAAGCCGATCGGCGTGTTCGCCACGCCGATCATCCTGCTGATCGCCTTCTTCGCGTTCGTCGGCTGGCCGTGGTCGAACCAGCAAAGCAAGATGATCAAGGCACGCTTCCAGCAACGCGACGAGATCTCGCTGCTCGCGCCGGGCCAGTTCCGCGAGTCGGCCACGAACCACCGCGTGTTCTTCATCGAGAAGATGACGCCCGACCAGAGCAAGGTGCAGAACGTGTTCGTCACGTCGACCGAGAACGGCAAGGTCAACGTGGTCGTATCGCAGACGGGTCACACGGAAACGCGCGACGGCAGCCGCTTCGTCGTCCTGGAAGACGGCCGCCGCTACGACGGCACGCCCGGCCAGCCGAACTTCAAGATCATGGAGTTCGAGCGCTACGGCGTGAAGATCACGAGCACGCCGGTCACCAACGTGCCGACCACGAACAGCACGCCGACACCGGACCTGCTGCGCAACCCGACGCGCGACAACCTCGCGGAATTCGCGTGGCGCGCGGGGCTGCCGCTGATCGCGATCAACCTGCTGGTGCTCGGCATTCCGCTGTCGTACCAGAACCCGCGCCGCAGCCGCACGATCAACCTCGTGATGGCCGTGCTGATCTACCTCACGTACTCGAACCTGCTGAACGTCGTGCAGGCGCAGATCGAGCAGGGCAAGATGTCGTTCGGCGTCGGCCTGGTCGGCCTGCACCTCGTCGTCGCCGCGATCGTCGCGTTCATCTTCTGGTTGCGCGTGCGCAATCGTCCGCTGTTTACACGCGCGCTGTTCGGCCGCTCGGGAGCATGATCGATGCGGCTCTATGAAAAGTACTTCGCGCGACAGATCTACGTCACGTTCGTCTTCATCCTGTTCGCGTTCTCGGGCCTGTTCTTCTTCTTCGACCTGATCAGCGAACTGAACTCGGTCGGGCACGGCAACTACAAGTTCGGCTACGCGGTGCTGCGCGTCGCGCTGCAGACCCCGTCGCGCTTCTACGAGATCATCCCGGTCGCCGCGCTGATCAGCGCGATCTACGTGTTCGCGCAAATGGCCGCGAACTCGGAATTCACGATCTTCCGCGTGTCGGGTCTCGCGACCAACCAGGCGCTGCGCTCGCTGCTGAAGATCGGCATTCCGCTCGTGATCGTCACCTACCTGATCGGCGAATTCGTCGGCCCGTACGCCGATCAGCTGTCCGAGCGCGTGCGGCTGCAGGCGCTCGGCGCATCGGTGTCGTCGAATTTCCAGTCGGGCGTGTGGGTGAAGGACACGCTCGCGGCCCGCGAAAACGGCGAGCAGGTCACGCGTTTCGTCAACGTCGGCAGCCTGTCGCCAGACTCGACGATCAGCAACGTGCGCATCTACGAATTCGACTCGAAATTCCAGCTGCAGAACGTACGGATCGCGCAGACGGGGCGCTACGAGCCGCCCGGCCACTGGCTGCTGAAAGGCGTCTCCGAGACCGAGCTGACGCCGATCAAGCCGATCAGCGGCCAGCCGGCCGACGCGCTCAACCCGGTGTACCGGTCGCAGCAGGTATCGCTGCCCGAATACCGGCTGCGTTCGGACCTGACGCCGCAGATCCTGTCGGTGCTGCTCGTGTCGCCGGAGCGCATGTCGCTCATCAACCTGTTCCGCTACATCCAGCACTTGCGCGAGAACCAGCAGGACACGCAGCGCTACGACATCGCACTGTGGCGCAAGCTGCTGTATCCGTTCGCCGTGTTCGTGATGCTCGTGCTGTCGCTGCCGTTCGCTTACCTGCACACGCGGGCTGGCGTGGTCGGCGTGAAGGTGTTCGGCGGCATCATGCTCGGCATGAGCTTCCAGCTCCTCAACACGCTGTTCTCGCACATCGGCACGCTGAACACGTGGCCCGCGCCGCTCACTGCCGCGACGCCGGGCCTGATCTATCTCGCGCTCGGCCTGTTCGCGCTCAAGTGGGTCGACCGGCACTGAGCGCCGCGTCACGACGGAGGCTTCGACATGAGTTCGCACGGCATCGTCCTGTTCGGCCACGGCGCCCGCGACCCGCGCTGGGCCGAGCCGTTCGAGCGGCTCGCCACGCGGCTGCGCGGCGCCGCCTCCCCCGCGGCCCACGTATCGCTCGCGTTCCTCGAACTGATGACGCCGACGCTCGGTGACGCGGTCGCCGCGCAGGTCGCGGCCGGCTGCTCGCACATCACCGTGGTGCCCGTGTTCTTCGGCCAGGGCGGCCATGTCCGCCGCGATCTGCCGCAACTCGTCGATGCGTGCCGCGCCGCGCATCCGGGCATCGAGATCCGCTGCGCGACGGCCGTCGGCGAAGACGACGGCGTGCTCGACGCGATCGCGCGCTACTGCATCGACCAGATCGACGGCAACGCGTAAGCCGCGGTTAGCGGTTAACGTGCACAAAGAAAAAGCGCCGGCTTGATGAAGCCGGCGCTTTTTTGTTTCGGACTGCGGCGGGATCCCGCTCAGGCCGCCCCGCTCAGGCCGCATTTCGCAGCGAATCGCCCTCTTTCGCCTGTCCGGCGCGCTCGGCGAACGCATCGCCGATCATCAGCAGGCTCGGTTCCGCGGGATCGAGCCACGCCTGCGCGTCGCCCGCCGCCATCTGCGCGAGCGTCAGCGTCAGCGTGCGCTCGCGCGCCGTGCTGCACGCCTCGACGATCGCCACGGGCGTCGCCGGCGCACGGCCTGCGTCGATCAGTTCCTGCGCGATGCCGGGCGCGCTGTCGCGGCCCATGTAGTACACGATCGAATCGGCGCGCGCGGCTTCGCGGATCTCGTCGCTGCCCGGCGCGCGGCTGTGCGTCGCGAACGCGACGCTGCGCGACACGCCGCGCAGCGTCAGCGAACGCTTCAGCGTCGCCGCGCCGGCCAGTGCCGCGGTGATGCCCGGCACGACCTCGTAGTCGATGCCGGCCGCTTCCAGCGCGCGCATCTCCTCTTCGGCACGACCGAACAGCATCGGGTCACCGCCCTTGAGCCGCACGACGCACGCGTGCTCGCGCGCCGCATCGACGATCTGCTTGTTGATGAAGTGCTGCGCGGTCGAGCGCTGCCCGCAGCGCTTGCCGACCGCGATCCGGTGCGCGTTCGGCGCGTAGTCGAGCATCGCGGGCTCGACGAGCGCGTCGTGCAGCACGACGTCCGCCTGCGCGAGCAGCCGCGCGCCGCGCACCGTGATGAGGTCCGCCGCGCCCGGCCCTGCTCCGATCAGATACACCTTGCCCATGTTTGTCGCTTCGCTTCGTCCATGCGGACGTTTGCATACGGCCCGCGCCGCCGTGTGGCAGCGCGGTTTGCCGCGCAGATTGACGATTACGCCGAGAACGCCCGGATCATGCCCGCGGCGACCGTGTGATGCGTCGCCTCGTCGATCAGCACGAACGCACCGGTACCCGGATGCGCGTCGTACGTGTCGCAGACGATCGGCTTCTGCAGCGTCAGCGCGACACGGCCGATGTCGTTCATCTTCAGGTCGTGACGGTCGGTCGCATGCGACAGCGTGTGCACGTCGAGCACCTGCTTGACGCCGCCGATCTTCGCGAACACCGTGCTGGTGGTCTGCTTCAGCAGGTACTTGCGCTGCGGCGACAGCGGCGTCTCGTCGAACCAGCACAGATCGGCTTCGAGCTTCTTCGCCGGTGCAACCGGCTCGCCGGAGGTGACGAACATGTCGCCGCGCGACACGTCGACGTCTTCCGCGAGGCGGATCGTCACGGTCTGGCCCGCGAACGCGTGCGCAACCGACGCGGTGCCGCCCGGCACCGGCGCGACGATCTCGGCGACCGTTGCCGTGCGGTTCGACGGCAACACGGCGATCTCGTCGCCGACCTTCACTTCGCCCGACTCGATACGGCCCATGTAGCCGCGGAAATCGTCGGCCGAGCTGCCGTCCTGGCGCGCAACCCACTGCACCGGGAAGCGCAGCGCGTCATGCGCCTGCGTCTCGACCGGCAGCGATTCGAGCACGTCGAGCAGCGGTTCGCCCGCGTACCACGGCATGCGTTCGCTCGCACCGACGATGTTGTCGCCCTTCAGCGCCGACACCGGCACGAAGCGCACGTCGGTGAGGCCGAGCTGCTTCGCCAGCGTGACGTACGCGTCGCGGATCTCGTTGAAGCGCGCTTCGCTGTAGTCGACGAGGTCCATCTTGTTGATCGCGACGATCACGTGCTGCAGCGCGAGCAGCTTGACGATCGCGCTGTGACGCTTGGTCTGCGGCAGCAGGTCGGCGACACCGTTCTCGACCGTCACGCGCGTCGCGTCGATCAGGATGATCGCCGCATGCGCGGTCGATGCGCCCGTCACCATGTTGCGCGTGTACTGCTCGTGGCCCGGCGTATCGGCGATGATGAACTTGCGCTTCGCGGTCGCGAAGTAGCGGTACGCGACGTCGATCGTGATGCCCTGCTCGCGCTCGGCTTCGAGACCGTCGGTCAGGAGCGCGAGGTCGAGCTCGTCGCCGACCGTGCGCTTGTTCTTCGCGCGCGACAGCGCGGACAGCTGGTCGGACAGCACGGCCTTGCTGTCGTACAGCAGGCGGCCGATCAGCGTGCTCTTGCCGTCGTCGACGCTGCCTGCGGTGATGAAGCGCAACACGCCGAGGTCTTCGGTGTTCTCGATGATGCTCATGATGTGAATGTCCTCGTGTGCTTCAGAAATAACCTTGCTTCTTGCGCTGTTCCATCGCGGCTTCGGAGGCCTGGTCGTCCATCCGGGTCGCGCCGCGCTCGGTGATCTCGGTCACCGCCGTCTCGGCGATGATCTTCTCGACGTCGTCCGCGTCGCTCTCGACCGGGCACGTGCAGCTGATGTCGCCCACGGTACGGAAGCGCACCTGCGCGAGCTCGCTCGTCTCGCCGTCACGCATCGGCGTGAGCGGCGTGACCGGCACGAGCAGGCCGTTGCGGCGCACGATCTCGCGCTGGTGCGCGTAGTAGATCGACGGCAGTTCGAGGTTCTCGCGCGCGATGTACTGCCACACGTCGAGTTCCGTCCAGTTCGAGATCGGGAACACGCGCAGGTGCTCGCCGTTGTGCAGGCGGGCGTTGTACAGGCTCCACAGTTCCGGGCGCTGCGCCTTCGGATCCCACTGGCCGAATTCGTCGCGGAACGAGAAGATCCGCTCCTTCGCACGTGCCTTCTCTTCGTCGCGGCGCGCACCGCCGATCAGCGCCGTATAGCCGTGCTGTTCGATCGTCTCGAGCAGCGTGACGGCCTGTGCGGCGTTGCGCGAATCGGTTTCGCGGCGCAGCACGACCGTGCCGCGCTTGATCGAATCCTCGACGTGACCGACGACCAGCTCGGCGCCGAGTTCTTTCGCGCGGCGATCGCGGAAGTCGATCACTTCTTCGTAGTTGTGGCCCGTGTCGATGTGCACGAGCGGGAACGGCAGCGTCGTCTTGCGGTTCGCGCCGAGGCCGAACGCCTTCAGTGCCAGATGCAGCACGACGACCGAATCCTTGCCGCCCGAGAACAACAGCGCCGGCTTGCTGCATTCGGCGACCAGTTCGCGCAGGATGTGGATCGACTCGGCTTCGAGCCAGTCGAGGTGGCCCATGCGCTTGTCGGCACCGGCGGGCGGGGCAAAGGCGGATTGCTCGAGCGTCGTGCTCATGATTTCAGTCCTTCTCTTCTGGGTTCGTGCCGCCCGCTGTCGCGGGCGGCGCAATATTCAGTTTCTTGTCAGGCTTTCAGTGCGTGGCGCCGGCAACGGCGTCCGCGGGAATCGGCGTGATCGTGATGTGCAGGCCGCATTCCTTCGTGTCGCGCGACTCCCACCACCAGCGGCCCGCGCGGCTGTCCTCGCCGGGGCGGATCGCCCGCGTACAGGGCTCGCAGCCGATGCTCGGATAGCCGCGCGCATGCAGCGGGTTCACCGGCACGTCAAACGCGTTAAGGTACGCCCACACGTCGCTTTCCGTCCAGTCGGCGAGCGGGTTGTACTTCGCGATCCCGCGCGCTTCGTCCTGCTCTTCCTCGTGCAGCTCGGCACGCGTGACCGACTGCTCGCGGCGCTGGCCCGTGACCCATGCCCCGACGTCGGCCAGCGCGCGATTCAGCGGCTCGACCTTGCGGATGTGGCAGCACGACTTGCGCAGCTCGACGCTTTCGTAGAACGCGTTCAGGCCGTGCTCGGCGACGTACTGGTCGACCGCGTCCTGCTGCGGGTGAAACTGCTCGATCTCGTAGCCGTAGCGCTCGCGCACGCGGTCGATCATGCCGAGCGTTTCCGCGTGCAGGCGGCCCGTGTTCAGCGAGAAGATGCCGATCCGGACGCCCTTCGACAGGATCGCGTGCGTCAGCAGCATGTCTTCCGCCGCGAGACTGCTCGCGAACTTCACCTTCTCGTGACGCGCACCGATCTGCGCGAGCAGCGCGTCGAGGCGCTCGACCTTCGCGGCGAGTTCCGGGCTCAGCGCGGTGGCGGCGGCGGTGCTCATGCGCCCACCTTCGCTTGCGCCAAGCCGGCCGCCGCGGCACGGCGGCGGAACAGCGGTTCGGGCTGGTCGAACGCGCCCTGATAACGCTGCGTGAATTCCGTGAACGCGTTCAGCGCGTCGTGGATGTCCTTGTCGGCGCGCACCGCGAACGCGTCGAAGCCGCAACGCGACATGTACAGCAACTGGTCGCGCAGCACGTCGCCGATCGCGCGCAGTTCGCCCGTCCAGCCGTGGCGCTCGCGCAGCAGGCGCGCGATGCTGTAGCCGCGGCCGTCCGCGAAGCGCGGGAAGTCGACGGCGACCAGCGAAATCGCGCCGAAGTCGGCCACGAGATCGGCCGGCTCGCTGTCCGGTGCGAGCCACACGCCGAGCTCGTCCTTCGTCTTCGCGGCGACGAGCGCTGCGCGCTCGGCCTGCCACAATGCGAACGGCACCAGCACCTTGCCGGCCGGCAACGCGTCGACCGCGGGCAGTGCACCGTCTTCCGCCGCGCGCACGACCTGCCATGCATCGTCGATCACTGCGCGGTTCTTGATAATCGAAGCCATCTGCTAATTCCTTCTACCCGGTTGGTTACGCGTTCACTGCCTGGCGCGCCGCATACACGCGCTCCTTGAACGGCGCGATGCCGATGCGGTCGTACGTGTCGACGAAGCGCTCGCCGTCGACGCGCGATTCGACGAACGTGTCGATCAGCTTCGCGATCACGTCGGGCACTTCCTCCGCCGAGAACGACGGCCCGATCACGCGGCCGAGGCGCGCGCCGTTGCGGCCCGTGCCCTGCTCGCCGCCGAGCGACACCTGGTACCACTCGGCGCCGTCCTTGTCGACGCCGAGGATGCCGATGTTGCCGACGTGGTGGTGACCGCACGAGTTCATGCAACCGGAAATGTTCAGCGACAGGTCGCCGAGGTCGTACACGTAGTCCAGATCGTCGAAACGCTGCTGGATCGCCAGCGCGATCGGGATCGACTTCGCGTTCGCGAGCGAGCAGAAGTCGCCGCCCGGGCACGCGATGATGTCGGTCAGCAGGCCGATGTTCGGCGTCGCGAAACCGGCCGCCTTCGCCTTTTCCCAGACCTCGAACAGGTCGCGCTTCTTCACGTTCGCGAGAATCAGGTTCTGCTCGTGCGACACGCGCAGCTCGCCGAACGAGTAGGCGTCGGCCCAGTCGGCCACCAGGTCCATCTGCTGGTCGGTCGCATCGCCCGGCGCGATGCGGTGATCCTTCAGCGACAGCGTGACGGCGGCATAGCCGGCCACCTTGTGCGGTGCGACGTTACGCTCGACCCAGCGCGCGAACGCCTTGTTCTCGAGCAGGTGCTGTTCGAACGATGCATCGGTATCGGCCAGCTTCTCGTAGACGGGCGACTGGAAGTACTGCGACACGCGATCGACTTCCGCCTGCGTGAGCGTCGACGGGCCGTCCTTCAGGTGCTGCCACTCTTCCTCGACCTGCTGCGCGAACTTCGCGGGCGACAGCGCCTTCACGAGGATCTTGATGCGCGCCTTGTACAGGTTGTCGCGGCGGCCGTAGCGGTTGTACACGCGCAGCACGGCTTCGCAGTAGGTCAGCAGGTGCTGCCACGGCAGGTCTTCCTTGATCACCGCGCCGATGATCGGCGTACGGCCGAGGCCGCCGCCTGCGAGGATGCTCGCGACCACTTCGCCCTGCGCGTTCTTCTTCAGGTACACGCCGAGGTCGTGAATCTGCACGGCCGCGCGGTCGTCCTTCGAGCCCGACACCGCGATCTTGAACTTGCGCGGCAGCCACGCGAATTCGGGATGGAACGTCGACCACTGGCGCAGGATTTCCGACCACGGGCGCGGATCGATCTCTTCGTCCTGGGCAACGCCGGCGAACTGGTCGGCCGTGATGTTGCGGATGCAGTTGCCCGACGTCTGGATGCCGTGCATCTGCACCGACGCGAGCTTCGCGAGGATCTCGGGCGTTTCCTCGAGCTGGATCCAGTTGAACTGGATGTTCGAGCGGGTCGAGAAGTGGCCGTAGCCGCGGTCGTGTTCGCGGGCGATGCGCGCCAGCATCCGGAGCTGGTCGCTGCGCAGGTTGCCGTACGGAATCGCGATGCGGTGCATGTACGCGTGGCGCTGCATGTACAGGCCGTTCTGCAGGCGCAGCGGACGGAATTCTTCTTCGCTCAACTCGCCCGACAGCCGGCGGCGCACCTGATCGCGGTACTGCGCGACACGCTCGTCGACGATCGTCTGGTCGTATTGGTCGTACTGATACATTCGGGGACCCCAGGGTTTTCGTGGTGACCGCGCGACGTCCTAGCCACGTCGCGCCCGAATCTCCGTTCCGCCGTCACCGCCCCCAACCGCTGGCGGCTGGATTGCTAATGACGAAAACAGATATCCATATTTGAAAAACTCCGGTGAATCGTAATAAACTCGCCTTATATTTCAAACGACTAAAAAATTCTGTTGATATGCGGAAGGGTTATAAATGAACCTGCACCAATTTCGCTTCGTGCGCGAGGCCGTCCGGCAGAATTTCAACCTCACCGAGGCCGCCAAGGCGCTCTACACGTCGCAACCGGGGGTATCGAAGGCGATCATCGAGCTCGAGGACGAGCTCGGCGTGGAGATCTTCACGCGGCACGGCAAGCGCGTGCGCTCGCTCACCGAGCCGGGCAGGATCATCCTCGCGTCGGTCGAGCGGATTCTTCAGGAGGTTGAAAGCCTTAAAAGGGTCGGGAAAGATTACGCCGCGCAGGATCAGGGCAACCTGACCATCGCCGCGACCCACACGCAGGCCCGCTACTCGCTGCCGGCCGCGATCGCCGAATTCAAGAAGCGCTTTCCGAAGGTGCACCTGTCGATCCTGCAAGGCAGCCCGACGCAGGTGGCCGAGATGGTGATCCACGACCAGGCCGATCTCGCGATCGCGACCGAGGCGATCTCCGACTACAAGGAGCTCGTGTCGCTGCCCTGCTTCCAGTGGCATCACGCGGCCGTCGTGCCGGCCGACCACCCGTTGCTCGAACGCAAGCCGGTCACGCTCGACGATCTCGCCCAGTACCCGTTGATCACGTACGACGACGCGTTCGCGGGCCGCAAGAAGATCAACCATGCGTTCGCGCTGCGCGGGCTGTCGCCGGACATCGTGCTCGAGGCGATCGACGCCGACGTGATCAAGACCTACGTCGAGCTCGGCCTGGGCGTCGGGATCATGGCCGACATCGCGTTCAATCCCGAGCGCGACCGCAACCTGCGGCTGATCCCGGTCGGCCACCTGTTCGGCAGCAACGTGACGCGTGTCGCGCTCAAGCAGGGCGCCTACCTGCGCAGCTATGTGTATACGCTCGTCGAACTGCTGTCGCCGACGCTGAACCGCAAGCTGATCGAACAGGCGCTCAAGGGCGAATCCGAATCGTACGAGCTTTGACCGGCCTGTATAAACACAGGGGCGCGAATCTGAACCGCGCCCCTTTTCGTTGCCCGACGGAGAATCCCGCATGACGCTTCCCGCCCTGTTGCGCCGCGCCGCCGCCGGCGCGCTCGCGCTCGCCTGTGCCGCCGCCCATGCCGACCTGAAGGTCGGCGTCGACCTGTCGTCGACCGGCCCGGCCGCCGCGATCGGCATCACGAGCAAGAACGCCATCCTGATGTGGCCGAAGACGATCGCCGGGCAGCCGGTGCAGGTGACGGTGCTCGACGATGCATCCGACCCGGGCACCGCGGTGCGCAACATCCGCAAGCTGGTCGACGAGGATCACGTCGACGTCGTGGTCGGGCCGAACATCACGCCGGCCGCGCTCGCGGCGCTCGATGCGGTCGCGGCCGGGCAGACGCCGATGATCACGCTGGTCGGCTCCGGCGCGATCGTCGAGCCGCAGGAAGGCGCGCGGACCTGGGCGTTCAAGATGGCGCAGAGCGACCGCGCGATGGCCGACGTGATGACGCGCTACATGGCCAACCACGGCGTGAAGACGGTCGGCTTCATCGGCTTCGCGGACAGCTACGGCGACAGCTGGCTGAACGAGTTCACGCGCTTCGCGGACCTGCGCAAGATCCGCGTCGTCGCGACCGAGCGCTACAACCGCACCGACGCGAGCGTCACGGGCCAGGCATTGAAGCTGATCGCGGCGAAACCCGACGCGATCCTGATCGCGGGCTCGGGCACGCCGGCCGTCCTGCCGCAGCGCACGCTGATCGAGCGCGGCTACAAGGGCCCGGTCTACCAGACGCACGGGATCGCGACGCCGGAATTCATCAAGCTCGGCGGCAAGGACGTCGACGGGACGCTGTTCCCGACCCAGCCGGTGGTCGTCGCGCGCACGCTGCCGGCCGATCATCCGGCCCGCAAGGCCGCGCTCGCGTTCGTCGACGCGTACGAGGCGAAATACGGCGCCGGCACGGTCACGCAGTTCGCGGGCGACGCGGCGGGCGTGTACCCGCGCCTTGCCGATGCGGTCGGCCGCGCGCTGAAGGCCGCTCAGCCCGGCACGCCCGCGTTCCGTGCGGCGCTGCGGCGCGAACTGGAACGCGCGCACGAGCTCGTCGTGCCGAACGGCGTCGTCAATACCAGCGACAAGGATCATGTGGGGCTCGATCAGCGCGCGAGCGTGATGGGGATCGTCAAGCAGGGCCGGTTCGTCTATCTGAGCCAGTGACGTGCGCGACCGGCACCGGGGCAGCTTGCCCGGCGTCGGGATTTCAGACATAATCCGCGTTTCGCCGCGCACAATCGCATGCGCGGCCAGGATCAAGCCCAGGTGGTGAAATTGGTAGACGCAGGGGACTCAAAATCCCCCGCCGCAAGGCGTGCCGGTTCGATTCCGGCCCTGGGCACCATGACATAGTTCCGGAAAATTCCCGGAAGTCCCAAAACCCGCGACAGCACAAGGCTTCGCGGGTTTTTTCATTCCGGCAAAGTGCCGTGTGGTGCGTAGACAGCCGGGGGCAAGCGGGGGCAACATTGGGGGCAACCGATCCGAAATTGCCTTACCTGTCAGGAGTTGCCCCCATGCCATTAACCGATACAGCCATCCGGAACGCCAAGCCTGCCGACAAGCCCGTGCGCCTGTTCGACGGAGGCGGCCTCTATCTGGAAATCGCCCCGAGCGGGGGCAAGTGGTGGCGCCTCAAATACCGATTTGGGGGCAAGGAAAAGCGCTACTCGCTCGGCGTCTACCCGGAAGTTACATTGGCGACCGCACGGAAGAAGCGCGACGAAGCCCGTGAAAAGCTCGCTGCCGGCATCGATCCAGGTGAAGCGAAGAAGGCGGAAAAAAGGGCCAGCCTGCTCGCGGCCGCCCATTCGTTTGAGGTTGTCGCCCGTGGCTGGATGGCCGAGCGCAAGACGACCGTGGAGCCAGCGCAGCATGCCAAGACGCTCGCCCGCATGGAGAACGATGTATTCCCATGGCTCGGCAAGCGCCCTATCGCTGAAATCGACGCCCCGGAGATACTGGCCGTGCTGAAGCGCGTAGACGGGCGTGGAGCCAGATTTACCGCCCATCGCATCCGCAGCGAGATTAGCCGGGTATTCCGCTACGGCATCAAAGAGGGGCACTGCAAGGCCGATCCGGCCCGAGACCTGGTAGATGCAATCCCGCCCGCGCAGACAACACACTTTGCCTCAATCACTGAGCCGGAGAAAGTGGGCGAGATGCTTCGCGCGTTCGACGGCTTCACGGGCACGTTCCCGGTTCTCTGCGCGCTCAAGCTAGCCCCCATGCTGTTCGTTAGGCCGGGCGAGTTGCGAAAGGCAGAATGGGCGCAATTCGACCTCGACAAAGGCGAATGGCGCTATTTCGTCAACAAAACGAAAACGGATCACCTTGTTCCGCTGGCCGCGCAGGCTGTCACGATTTTGCGCGAGCTTCATGCCCTGACTGGCGAAGGCGTCTACGTGTTCCCTGGTGCTCGCGACCGAAATCGGCCGATGAGCGAGGCCGCTATCAATGCAGCCCTTCGTCGGCTCGGCTACGACACTCGCACCGAGATTACCGGTCACGGCTTCCGGGCAATGGCACGGACGATCCTGCATGAAGAGTTGGAGGAAAAGCCGGAAGTGATCGAGCACCAACTAGCGCATACGGTCCCTGACAGCCTTGGGCGGGCGTACAACCGAACAAAGTTCATCAAGGCACGACGCTCGATGATGCAACAGTGGGCGGACTACCTCGACAAGCTCAAAGCCGGGGCGGAAATCATTCCGATCGCGGCGGCAAGATAGATCCTTGCCGCCACGCGTATGACCCCCTTGCTGCGCACCTCCCACCGGTTTCTCAGAGTTGGCACCGCACTGTCGGCCCCCTGCATGTCGGTATGAATATGACCCCCCTTAGGCGCGCCGGGAGTAGGAAAAACACGCGGGTGTGAGCCCCCGCGTCTTTGCCCTAGACGCAGGGTCCCCCGCTTTCCGGCCGCCATGACACTTACAGCCGGCGCAACAATGCCCGACCGAGGCGCGTCGCGGACACCCCCCTCGAAGACACGGTTTCGACGCCCCTCGAATCCCGGAGAGCCGCACCCCGTCTAGCTTCACGGTAGAAGCAGACGGTCGACGCCTGTCCGGTCAATGCAAAATGAGTTGGAGAGTTGGAGATAAACGCCAGAATCGGCCGCAAATCCTTACGGGGTAAGGCTTTGCCTGTCTCCAAACGATTTGGAGAGCGCTGGAGATACTGGAGATAAACCGGGCTGGATTGTTACATCCTCAGCAAGAGTCGAGGCAACCGCCCGCCCGGTTCCGTCTGGTGCGTATCGCTCAAAGTAACTTTGACGCACGGGCCAAAAGTGCCGCGCAAAGGGATGCCCGCCACCGCCCTCCCGGACGGCGGCGGTGCAGCTTAGATTTCGAGTGAGAAGATGGACGGCAGGACGCGATAGACCATGAGGCGCTTTGTCATGCCGGGGATATGTTCCTGTCGATACGGACGCCCATCGCTACGCAGCATCAGCACACCCCGCTTCATCAAAGCCTTCTCGACGATCCTATGGTCGTAACCGGCGCATACTTCCTTGCGAAACACGGTTAACTCGATCAGGTATTCCGTCTCGACGCTTTCCGCGTCTTCGGCGCTCATCTTCTCGCCGAACTCAGCGTAATACGCTTGATCCGACTCGATGGCGATGCTGCTCTTATCGTGTTTCACGAGTCGCTTCCAGCCCGCACGGTGCGGCGCGTTCGGTCGATGGTCGTCCTGCGCCCGGTTCATCCAAACGAAACGGTTGTCGCCGTGCGCGACGAGGAAGTGCAGCACTTGCCGCACCGCATCCGCCTCGTCGGAATTACCCGTGCCGCCGCGCAGTTCGAGCCAGCCTTCGAAGCAGCGACGCGCGGCCTCGACCGCTTCGCCCTGCGGCCAGCCCGTTAGCCCGTGCGCCGTCGCCAGCTCGCCGGCCACCGCGACGAGGCAGAACCGCTTGGCGACGCGCGCGACCTGCGAATGCGAGCCGTCCGGCACCCATTGCCCGACCAGCTCATCGACGCGCATGCGCAGATGCTCGGCCAGCTCGTCGGCCTGCGACGACGCCCATTCGATAAACGCGGGGCCGGCCGTGCCGTAGTGCCGGCCGGCGTGCCGCTCTAGATGCTCGATCAGCGCGGCCGGCGTCGGGAAGCCGTGCAGGTTTTCTACGACGCCCATTTCGCCAACCTCGGCGGGAATCGCGGGCAAGCGCACCTCGATACCGCCTTTCATCGGCTTGTTGCCTTCGGCCATCAGCGCGGACACGCTCTTTTCGCCGTTCGACAGGAACAGCAGCCGCCACGTGAGAACCGGCTTTGCCGAGCCGCTACGCGACGCACGGGCCTTGCCCGACTCGTTCGCAAGCATGTAGATCACATCGCCAACCAAGCGCGGCTCGACCTGTCCGATTTCGTCGAGGATCAGCAGCGCGTCGCTGTGCTGCGTGGCGACCGCTTCGAGCGCGTTGTCGGTCGCCTTCCAGCTCCGCACATAGTCCGGCGAGCCGAACACGGACGCGGCGATGACGCCGCCCGTCGACTTACCCTTGGACGTCGTGCCGAGCAGGTGGAAGCCGCCCGACTGAAGCCCGGAGAAGTGCAGCAACGGACCAGCGAAGGCGGTAGCGACGCAGAACAGCAGCCGGCTATTGCCGACGCAGTAGGCTGCAACCTCGCGTTGCCAGTCGTCCAGCGTGCCACGCTCCTTGAACTGGCTCTGGATCGGTGTATCGGCCTGATAGATCAGGGCCTCTTTGCCGGTGCCGATGACGCGATCGGGCAGCACGAACGCGCCGTGATGCCAGCCGACGCGCGGCACGCAGCGCACGCGCTCGTCGGGTTGCGCCATCTGCACATAGTTCGCGATCTGCGTGCGGGCGATCTGCGTCACGCCAAGCTTTACGCCCATATCGAGCAGCATGCGGCGCAGCTCCGTGCCGTCGCCGGCAAAGAGGCCGGCCGGCACCGCCCACCGTTTCAGGATGCCGTCGCGATCGGTGAATTCGAGCAGGTAGCCCCACTCGCTGTTCATCTCGTTGCGCGTCTCCGCAATCACGTCGATACGCGTGCTGACCCAATGCGGCGGGAGCGGGTCGCCCTGATTGTTGAAGCCGTGAAACCACACGCCCTTGTCGTCGACGACGAACCGCGACTTGCCGTCCTGCGCGCGGGCCGTTTTCGGGCGCTTGGCGGGCTTCGCGGCGGCTGGAGCAGCCTTGGCCTTGCCGGCATCCGCCGAGCCGGCCGGCGCGAGCGCAGCGCGCACGGCAGCGGCCACCGCATCCGGGCCGAGGTGCGCAGCCAGGTCGTTAAAGTCGGTCCCGGCCGCTGGGCGGTTCGGACCGAAGTCGGGCACGGCGACGATGCCGGCAACGGCCTCGGCCGCCGCGCGAGCCTTCGTCACGCCCGGATTGCCCTTCGTCGTGTGGTCGTCGTCCGCGCATACGACGATGCGGGCGTCCGGATACTGGCCGCGCAGCGCCGTGGCGACCGCGTGCAGGTTGCCGGCGTCGAACGCGACGGCGGCCGAATAGCCGGTCGCGGCCGCGAGCGTCGCGCACGTGGCGTAACCCTCGCCAATCAGCAGCGTCGACGACACCGGACCACCGATCAGCGAGAAGCAGCCCGCTTTGCGGCCGTTCGGCAGATAGCGTTTCTGGCCGTCCGTGAGGACGAATTCCAGCGTCCACAGCTTGCCGTCCGCGTCACGGGCCGGGATGACGAGTGCGCCGTCGCATGCGGCCGTGCCGATACACAAGCTGCCACGGTAGACGCGCAGCGCGTCGACCGGGATGCGCTTGCGAACGAGATACGGGTGATCGGCCGGCGCAGGCTCGGCCGCCGACCATATCGATTCGGCAAGCGCTGACGCGGCCCGCTGTTTCTCTGTCAGCTCGGCCAGCTCGGCTGCCTCGCGGGCCGCGCGTTCGGCTTTCTGCCGCTCGCGCTCCGCTGGATCGATCGGTTTGGCTCGATGCGCACGCGGATCGAAGCCGCCTTGCTTGGCAAGGTGAAACAGCGTGTTGATGGTGATCTTGCCGCCCTTGAACGACTTCCACACATCGCGCGCGTCCTTCCCGTTGTAGTTCTGCGCGCCTTGGCTCCATTCGTTCCAGAGGGCGAAGCCCTCCTCGTCAAACTCGGCCTTAAGCGCCATCCCCACCTGACGCCATGTATCGCGGTCGTCAGGCGGGACATAGCCGAGCGCGACTCTCGCCCGCTCGAATTCGGACATGGGTGTGTTACTCATAGGTTCCCACTGGACGCGCGTCGGTCGACTTCCGATTAGTAGTCCATATCGGGCAAGCAGCTACCCGACGCGCGAAGAATTGAATGATGCGAAGATGCCTAGCGGCGGGTCTTAGCCGGCCGCACGAGGCACCGACAGAACCGCACCGCCCGCCGTGACGTCGTTGCTGTAGACGTAGCGGCCGAGCCGCGACTCGCCAAGGGCGTCGTTCGCCGCCTCCAGCGCCGCGCCGATCGACGGCAGGGACGCGCGGAACAGGCTCAGCACAAGCCAGTAGTCGTCATCGGACATGGCCTTGTCGGCCGCCCAGTGCAGGCTGTCCAGCAGCTCCATGGCGTCACTGATCCGCGTGCCAATGCGGTTACGGTCAGGACGGTTCACCTCGGCCACGAAGTGCGACGCGAGCGGTTGCACGGCGTTCTTGTTCGTCTTTGCCATGACCGCCCCTCAGTGCGTCGTGCGCGGTTCGCGCGTGACGAGCCCGAGCGCCGCGAACAGGTGCTGTTGCACGCGCCCCATCAGGCCGGCCGCAAACGCTTGGCGGCTGATCGTCACGCGGTGCGCGTCGACGTCGCCGGCATCCTGCATGGCGGCCTCCATGCCGCGCGCGAACGCGGCGGCTTGATGTGCCGCGTAGTCGTGCAGCCGCACGTCGCCTTTCAGGTCGAGCCATGCGTCGGCGCAGATCGCGCCCAGGTCGACGGCGAATTGCAGCTCGATCGGAGCGCCGGTATCGAGTGGCGGTGCGTTGTCGAATCCGTCGACAACCGCGGTTCGGATGCGCTGGTCAGTCATGGCACACCTCCGGCTGCGCAGTGCGGCGCATGTCGGCCGAATACCGGCTCGCAACGCTTTGCCCCATGTCGACGAGCGCGCGCTCGTAGGTGCCCTCCGCAAGATGCGAACGCACAGCATCGAACAGCGCTTCGAGCTGGGCGAACTGATGGGCCGCGCACATGGCAATCATCTTGACTTCGTTCGGCAGGCGGTATTTAGACATGGCGGACCTCCAGAATCGACGCGAGGAGTTGCCCGACATCGATCGGGCAATCCAGCTCCGCTTCGCCGCGAATCGGCGTGAGGTTCCAGTCAAAAACGGCCGCGTGCGCGAAATCGCCAGACCGGCGACCGCAGACGCTACGCCCCGAGACGGGGCCGCCCAAGATCCGCACGCGCCAATCGTGATCGGGCGTCGGACGAGCCGATGCCACCTCGACCAGCATGCCGATACGCGAGCGAGCATCGCACTTCGTGACGATCGCCAGATCGCCAATCTTGCAGCGCAGGTCAGCCATGACGCACCTCCGCACGAACGAGCGCCGCGATCGCGGCCAATGCCGCGCCGGTTGCGTCGAGCGCGTCTTGATACGTGCTGGCGGTTGCTGCGTCGCGCAGTGCTGCGCGGACGATGGATTGAATGAGGTGGGATTGCTGCCCGGTACGGGCGTGCGTGGACTGGCGCATGGATTGCGACCTCCTCTGGTGGGTTGAACCACCCGGACCTCAACGCCAATTGAGGTGGCCGGGCGCATGGCGGCGTTGGCGTACCGGACCCAGAGGAAACCGGCGAGCGCGAGCGCTCCACCACCAAGGCCCGACCGTAGAAGGCGCTTAGTGTGCGGACGTAAAAAAACCGCGCTGAGGCGGTCATCCGCCTCTGGAGATTGCCGGACGCCAATCCGGGCCGCTGCTGTCTCAGCGACGCGCATAGGATACCGCGCGATGCTGGACGACGCAAATCGCGACGCCCACGCCGTGTATTGACCAGTGCAAAGCGACTTTGGGGGAGCATCAGGCGGTTTCCCCCTTGAGCACGGCGGTCGCCAGCTTGAGCTGTTCGATATCCAGTCGCGAGCTGCCATGCGCCAGGGACTGGCCGAGCGCGACGCCCCGCAGCAGGGCGCTAACTTGTAAGCGGCGCGTCCCGTCCGTGCACTGCGCATCGATGTCGTTGTAAAGCGCACGATAGGCTTTCCGCAGCTGTCGGTACTGCCGACGACGATAGTTCGCCGAATCCTGTTCAGCAGCGGCGATCGCCTGGACGAACTTCTCGCAGGCGGTGCCAAGTTGCTTTGTCGTCAGGCGCGGGGCTTCGAGCGCGAGCGTCGAGGCGAGCGTGACGGCGATCGCTACGAGCTTCCCGGTGTCGTCGCCACGGTTCCAGAAGCAACCCTCGATGTCATCGAGGATTCCTGCGAGCTTGCGGAGTCGGGCGTCGCGGCAACGCACGAACGCGGCGTCGCGCGCCGTGAGGGCCGCGCCCATCGCGCGACCATACGGGCCGCCGCGGTCGGTCATAAGGGAGGGCGCGCTCATGCTTGCTCCCGCGTCGATTGGCGGGATTCGACCCAGTTCTGGACGTCTTGCGCGCGCCAGCCGACGCTCCTGGCCCCTAACTGGACCGGCGCTGGAAACTTGCCTTCACGAATCCAGCGATACAGCGTTGTTTTCTTGACGCCGACGCAATCCAGCACACCAATAAGTCGAAGAATCTTAAGAGCCATTTTCTATTCAGAAATGGCCTGTTCCGCAAGAAGGAGGAAAGCGGCGGCAATAAACCGCGCCGTACTATCAAAGTACGGGCGCAATGAAGTTTCCGGGAGACGCACAAAGTAACTTTGCAAAGTTACTTTGCACGGCGCGGCGCGCGCGGTATCATTCGTCCTAACAAGAGCTATGCGTTTCCTAGGCGCGGTGGCTCTTGTGGTTCCTCCAATTATGGAACAGGCAGCCAAGCCAAAAAATCGCCGGTGGGATGTGTTGGTAGCACACCCCCGGCACCCTCTCGTCAGCTCGACGAAATATGCTCAACGATTGAGTATTTCCCGCCTTTTTTCCTTGCATCGCCCACAGATTCCTAGAGCCGTGTTCGATTAGGTACCAACAAGTACCGCAATTATATCGAAAGGTCTGCCCCCATAAAAGATTTGTCTCAGATTATCTAAGACCGCAATACAAGGTGTCCCTGTTCGGCCATTTTCGGATCTTAGCTGCGAGCGCTTAAACGTCCGTTATGCAGCGCACGGCGGACAACCACTGGATGTTGCCGTTCTTTCCGGCATCCTGACCGACCGTAAGCGTGACGCTATGGCGACAGATCGACAATCCGACGATCTGGTAGATTTGTAAACTCAACGTCGCTCCGAGATTCGATGACGCGGTTCGTGGCGTAGGTTGTCTGCCAGGTCCTCGCCAGGTATCGCATCGATACAGCAATTGCTCTACGAATATCGGCTTAATGCAAAGCGCAAACGGTTCAACAATCTCCCATCTTGGCTTGCCAAGGAATACGGGCGAAGATTTGCGACGTCCGGGCGGCTTCGACTTTTCTGTAAAGGATTCGGATCTCATGGAGCAGGCTTACGCGGCGATCGGACGCGCGGCGATCGCGATGCAGATGTTCGAGGTGGCCTTCGTGTCGATCCACGAAGGCTTCAAGATGATGAATGACGAAGCGTATCGTGAGGCAACGGGCGGCTTCATCACACCCGAGAAGTACAAGACCGCGACGGCGAACGTGGTGAAGGTGCTCTCGCAGCGCGGGCAGATTGCGGCGGATCTGGAAGATCGCCTCAACACCTTGATCGACCGGCGCAACGAACTCATGCACCGCTGGATTCTCCATAAAGGCTGGCCTGCGAATGACGATAACGATGCAGCAAGCTATGCTGAGGTGATGCAACTTGCGGAGTGGGTGCATGCCGAAGCGAACACGGTCACGCACATGATGGCGGGTTACATGGTCAGACACGCGAATCCTGACGCTGCCGGGAAAGACCCCGAGGCATACAGGCAGGCAATGGCCGAACTTTTCCACAAACTGCACGTGCAGGAGTAGCACGGTGGACGAAAGCAACGCCGTTGACGAAATCCCGGACGGCGAGGAGGCGCGCCGCGCTGCTCGCTTTCCAGCCATCTCGTTGAGCGCCGAGTACCTTGTGATGGGCCACCTGCTGCGCAGAAACGTCCTCACCTACAAGGCCCCGCCGATGAACGAAGGCTACGACCTCATCTGCATCCATCCGGACCCGCGCAAGGCGTCCCGGCAATTGCGCGTGCAGGTGAAGAGCCGCTATGCGACCGATTGCGATCGCGGGTTCCCGGTCAAGGAGCGGTCGATCGACGCGTTCGATTTCCTCGTGGTCGCTTTTCTGAACGTTGGTTACTACCTTTCTAAGGCGAAGAAGCACGCGGCGATAGACGGGGTGGCGGAGCCGGAGTTCTACGTGTTGACGCCCGAGTTTATCCGCACGCACCACCGCAAGAGCGGCGGGTGGGAAAAGGTCATGCTGCGTGGGCTTGACATCGATGCGTATAAAGGGAGTAAGGGCTTCGACCTGATCGCGCAGGCGCTGGATATCCCATATCCAGCGAAGTGAAACGGTGCATCGCGCTCCTAGAGAAGAATTTCTTCGCGGGACGAGCAGAATACGCGACTGTGGCAAAAGTAGATTGCGTTCCGATTGAATGCTCGTAGGCATTCGAGATTGTCCGCAAGATAGTAAAGCTGGACCGGATGGTTCTGTTTCTGATGGTGCTCAATTAGTTCGCGCGGCGCGTGGGGGACCAGCCCCGCGTGATCAGCAAACAAGTAACGAATAAAAGCATTGTGGCGAAGATTAAACTCCAAGCCGATCTGGTCCTGCCGGTCCGTAAATTGGCTGAAACCACGATCAGACAGTAGGCATCGTGCTTCGCTATAGCTACAGACCATGACTGCCGCAGCATGGCTTTTTCGCTCAAACACTGCTTTGACCATACTTTCGAGCATAGAGAGACTCCCTTCCCCCGATTCCACAAAGAGCATGAACAGCATCCGCAGCCATCGGCCATAGTCGGTGTCGGATATGCCAAGTCGCGAACAAAGCCGTGCCTGATGAGGCTTGCGACCATTGAGCACACGTTCGAACATCCGTTTTGCATCCGGTGCGGTCGGCTCATAGTTCGCGAGCACGCCGAACGTGTTCAGGATTTTGCCCACCGAAAAGGGGTTGCGCGCGAAGTTAAGTAGTTTGGCCGTGAAGATACTGGCGATCTCGCCACCGACATTGTTGTCGCCCGACGCGAGCTTCTGAAGCAAGCTCCCGGTGGTGACGGCTACCTCCTGTTCGAAGCGCTGAAAGCTCGCTTCGAAGTTGAGTCGCGAAGCGCGGTCCGAAGCGACGTCAAACGTGAAGAGGTCATCGAGCGAAAGATTGCTAGAGATCAGTCTTCCCCTCTTGCTCTCAAGTCGAATGGTAAAAGATTCCCGCTCTTGGACTTTGAACGAAAAGATCCGTTGATCTCGCGGCGGTGCGAAAGGGTTCGCCGCGTTGAGGCGTTGCTCGACCTGCGGGACAAAGTGCTGGTTTCGGGTTGCGTTTGAATAGTCCATTTGGCTGCGGAGCATGACGGGTACCCCATGATAGCGGGTGGTCCGTGGTGTCCTGATGCCCATGCCCGAGGCGCGAATCGGCGCATGGCGGTGACTGAGCGACTCAAACGGGTCGATCTGCGCCGGTCGAGCGTGACAGGGCGGCGGCCGGCCGCGTTCGGCCAGAACCCGCCATTCGACACGGACACCAAGATCGCCGACGATCGCTTCACCGACAAGGGCGATACCCTGGTGGACGCCCCTGGAGACAAGGGAAATGCTGCGCAGATTGCGCTCGGCATATCCCAAGCCTTTCGAGCTCGGCCTCCACGAGCACACACCCGCCTTTTCGTTCGCCTGATTGCAGAGCTCGTCTGCCTTTAGGGCGTAAGCGTCTGGGTGACTGCACGGAATACGTCAGGCTCCAGCGCAATGCCGCTCTCGTGGCTTGCTGGTGCCGCGGCGAAGACACGCCAAAATCCTCCGTTTGCCGCGAGAACATGCGCGCGAACGGTTATAGCTTCCGTGGAATCTGACGCCACACCTGCGCCGCTTCCAGTCCAGACCTGACTAGCGCCATCCGCAACGACGCTGCCGTTCCGGATGACTGCGAGCGTGGGATTTCCCTTCAGCAGTGCGTCGACATACTCATCAAGACCGACGTTCGCAGCCTCAAAGCCTACGCCAACAACCACCTGATTCGTCGCGTCGGCATACAGCCATGTGTTCGGTGGGAGGTTGCTGCTCTGAGGCAACAGCCGCCAACCTGCTGGCAAAATGGTTGCCGTCTCACGGGTTAGGGGATTCTGCCAACTGACTGGCGGGAGGTTCTGAGTGTCTTTCTGGCGCTGCTCTTCCATCTTCCCGTAGCCCAACACCGCAATGAAAGCCAAAAACAACGCTAAAGCGGTGAGATAGTGGCCAAACTTGCGAGGCGCCCGAGAAACACGGCAACCGTACTTGATGTCCCAACTGGTGCGCTTGCCGCCCAATAGGGCCCGATAGCTCGCGAGTTCGGTGAAAAGTGCCACGATTGGGATGCCCAATCCGATGCCTCGAATCCAGACGTCGACGCTGCGCGCGGCGTACGTGCGCGCAGGCAGCGGAGCACAATCGAGCATCTGCACCTTAACGCCAAGCAAGCCCTTGCCTATCGAGTTGCCAAAAGCGGCGTAGACCAGAACGTCGCACACGATGGCAATCGGGATAATCAAGATTCCACTGAGCATGTCTTGAGACGACGACGGCATGTCTGTGAACGCGAGCAGAGACCACCCGAATCTTGCGTTCAGGATTCCGACCACGAACCCCACCACTAGTGACCAGATGTACAGGTCTAGCGTACGGGCAAAAAACCGACGCCATGGACCTGCAAGCGGCGACGCAATCGTCGAAGGCGCCCAATCCTGCGCCGACTCGTCCAGAGCACCCTTCACCACGGTCATCGCGATTGCTCCAGCGGGCTCTGGACCTGTCGGGGCTGCGATCGGGGTTGCGGCCTCTACCCGCCCTGCCCGCTGCCGAAACACTCCCGCCAGAACCCAGCCAATGCCCCAAAAGACACACAGCGGAATTAGCCCCAGCACCGCGAAGGACGCGCCCGAAAAGCTGCTGTCTCCGTAGGAAAGGGCGTATGCGACAACTGCCCACACTACAGATATCACGACTGCCAGCCGAAACGGCCACTTGGTTTCTCTCATGCGGTCCCCCAGAGTGGTTTGCTTATTGTGATCACCACCAATCTACTGGCTCGCCTCTGCGAAGTAAATCGTCTGAAAAACGTATACGGGCCGGCTGCCGAATGGCCGCTTCGTCGAGTCACGAGTGGCCGCCGTCGGGTCGATCTGCACCGGTCGTGCGTCACAGGGCGGCGGCCGGCTGCATTCGGCCGAGGCTGTGTAAAACGTGTGCCGGGGCCGACCGACGGAAAAGGCGACCGACCAGAAGGCAATCGGCCTCCAATCAAATGCGCTTGTCCAAAACCGATCCCTTCCGGACAGGGGCATTTTGCCCTGTCCGAAAATAAGGGTTGAAATGTTTTGGACATTGCCTTATATTCGGACATCTATTTCGTACAGATTGAGTGCCCGATATGTCCCGAACCTTTGCCTATGCCCGCGTCAGTACGTCCGACCAGACCACCGCGAACCAGTTACGAGAGATCGAGGCGGCCGGCTTCTCGGTCGACAAGCGCCGCGTTGTGTCGGAAAGCATTTCGGGGAGCGTAAGCGCCGATCAGCGGCCGGGGTTTGCGCAGTTGCTCGTCAAGATGGAAGAAGGCGACGTGTTGATCGTGACGAAGCTCGACCGACTCGGCCGCAATGCGATGGACGTTCGGGCCACGGTCGAGGGATTGACCGAACGCGGTATCCGGGTTCATTGTCTCGCCCTGGGCGGCGTAGATCTGACGAGCGCGGCCGGCCGGATGACGATGCAGGTGTTGAACGCGGTGGCCGAATTCGAGCGGGATCTGCTGATTGAGCGCACGCACGCTGGTATCGCTCGCGCGAAGGCGGAAGGCAAGGCGATGGGGCGGCCGTCCGCCCTGTCGGACGAGCAGCGGGCGGACGTGCTGCGCGAGTTGGACGCGGGGGCAAGCGTGGCCGCGCTTGCTCGGCGATTTGGCACGAGCCGCCAGACGATCATGCGGGTACGCGACGCAGTCTAAGCGGCGTGCGCCGTTCAACTCACGCCCTGCTGGAGCCCGGCTCGCTGGGTGACTATCGCTGCCAAATTTCAAGACAGCCTGGTCGGTAGGCTGATGCGTGCCATAATTCCACACATGCCTTCCGTGTGCGCCATGCGGAAATGGCTGTCATGCTATCGGACGGAAAGGTAAGGGCCATGGATCATCCGCGTACCACCGTGACGATGCCAATCGTCACTTCCGGGCCGACGCTATGGTTTTCGGCATACGCGTTCGGGTGGGGCTATTGCGCCTTTTCACTGACGTCCGAAGTGATTTGCGAACAACTTGGCGCTGCCGATGGGACATCGAGACAGTTGCTGCTTGCGTTTGAATTGGGCAAGCGGCGGGTCTTGCATGCGGTCGAGCGGATAAAATTGCCGCAGACAGGCGAACGGATCCCACTCTCGGCGAAGGATCTGGCGCAACCCGGCGTTCGTGAGGTGGAAACGACGACGGCCACCTGAAGGTCGCTATCGCGTCCCACCCACCGCACTCAATCCACCAACGCTTTCCCGGAGGCGTCCTTGATTTTCGCCTTCCATTGCTTGCGGATTTCGGCGACGACCGGATCCGGAAGCGAGATGTAGTCGAGATCCGTGGCGGCCTGGTTGCCATTGCTAAACGCCCAGTCGAAGAACTTCAGCGTTTCCTTGCCCTGTTCCGGCTTGACCTGCTTCGTGTACATCAGCACGAACGTCGCGCCGACGACCGGCCATGCATCCTTGCCCGGCTCGTCCGTCAGGATCTGGTAGAACGACTTCGACCAGTTCGCGCCGGCCGCAGCGGCCTTGAAGGTTTCCGTTTTCGGCTCGACCACCATGCCCGTCGAGTTCTTCAGCGCGGTGTAGGTCATGTTGTTCTTCTTCGCATACGCCCACTCGACGTAGCCGATCGCGCCCGGCAGGCGCTGCACGAAGGCCGCGACGCCGTCGTTGCCCTTGCCGCCCGTGCCCGTCGGCCAGTTGACCGTCGTGCCTTCGCCAACCTTCGACTTCCACTCGCCGTTGACCTTCGACAGGTAGTTCGTCCAGATGAAGCTCGTGCCCGAGCCGTCAGCGCGGCGAACGACCGCGATGTCCGTATCCGGCAGCTTGACCTTCGGGTTTAGCGCGGCGATCGCCGGGTCGTTCCACTTCTTGATCTTGCCGAGGTAGATGTCGCCGAGCACCGAGCCCGACAGCGTCAGTTCGCCTGACTTCACGCCCGGCACGTTGACGACCGGCACCACACCGCCGACCACCGTCGGGAACTGGAACAGGCCTTCCTTCGCGAGCTCGTCATCCTTCAGCGGCGCGTCCGAACCGGCAAAATCGATCGTCTTCGCATTGATCTGCTTCAGGCCGCCCGACGAGCCGATGCCTTGATAGTTGACCCTGCCGCCGCCCGCCTTCTTGTACGCATCGGCCCACTTTGTGTAAATCGGTGCTGCAAACGTACTCCCGGCACCGGTGATATCGGCAGCTTGAGCGGCGGTGGCAACAAGAGCGAGGGCGCAGGGAATCAGGATCCGGATGTTCATGTATCACCTCCTGTCTGCGGTCGGCACGCTGGCCCACACGCTGGTTCCGATCTAGAAGTCTGATTTGTCGAGCTGGATGTGCCGGCCGTCGCTCGGCAATGCATGTCGATTGACCGCGATCGTGATCTTCTCGCGATTGCTTTCAAATGCGGTGAGCAGTTGCTCGGGGGTCGCTGCGTTTGCGCCGAGCTTGTCTCGAATGATGTCGGACGGGAGCTTGATCGCAACGTACCCCCAACCGGTGCCATACGCAGAGAACGACAGGCTCAGATCGTCACGGACGATCGGGCATGTCAGACAAGTAGCGGAGTCCGTCATGGCGCGCGGCGAGTGGTCTCGCATCGGAGGGTGATACGAGTATTGCATCTGGATGTGAAAACTCAAGGAGCGTGCAACTGCCGGAAACGCTCAGTTCCCGTCACTTGCCGCGATGGAGGCCAACGCTCGATCGCCGTCGCGTTGGGCAGTGTCTTCAACGGAAAAGGTGTGCTCGCTGAACGCGATCAGTTTGAAGCCGCTTCCCGTGGCGCGAGGAACCGTGATGCCCCAATGCCAACCCCCGTCTTGTTCGAATACGTGGAGGGCGGGGAGCGTCTGACTCAGTGCTGGTGAAGAAGTCGTCATGGCGTGCTCTCCCGTCATGGGGCGACTGCGGGGCAACTGCATCGAAGGTGCGAACCCAGTCTACGGGCATTTTTGCTGCGCCGCAATATTCGAGTTTCTGTAAAAAATCCGATGCGTCAAGCGTCACAATTTTGAAATACCGATATGCGCCGCGAGAGCTTGCTGGCATATTGATATGACGATTGCGATTCCTCGGAGGCTTTATGGACAGCGGTTCGCTTGTTTGGGCCGGAGTGCCGCACAACAGCGATGGCGTGGTCTTTCAGGTTCGTGTTGGGCGCGGACTTCAGCGTTTTCACATCGCGCGGACGGTTCTTGAAAAGGCGCTCGATCTTGAGCGATTGGCATCCGATGCGCGACAGCTTGAATGCTTTTATGAGCAACTGAGCCCGATTCTGAGCGTCGCCCGGAAAGCGCGCTCGAAGGCCAAGGCGGATACTGTCTCGCTGAACATTGTCGATTTCTTGCGAACGAGCAAGGCGCGCGCCGGGCAGGATTCTGTGGCGGTAACGCGGTGAGCGCCATAGAGAGGTTGATAAGCGTCAAGCCTTGGAGGCTACCCTCGTCGCACACTATCCTATGACTGCGTTCACTCGGAATTTGCTAAGGTGCTGCGATGGATCTCCCGTCTTCAAGCGCAACAAAGCCTGCGTCCGAGAAAGGGCCCAATTACCGGGCGGCCGGTGCCAGCCAAAGCCTCGAAATTTCGGGCGCCACCGTCGCAGAGGCGTTCGTGCTGTCAGCGTCATCTACCGTTCGCGAAGCAGTGCGATGGGCTGCTCAACTCGATCCACAAGAAGATCCGGAGGTGTTTCATAAGTTGCGGGTTGCCCTGCGGCGCATGCGGTCGCTTTGGTGGGCATATGGTCCGTTGCTTGACAAAGGGGATGCTGCGAACTGGCGTGCCCAATTTAAAACGCTCGCCAACATTGCAGGCAAAACGCGAGACTGGGACATTTTGCAGGGGCTGCTCACCCAATACGAAGCGGCCAAGCATCCTCGCGTATCGTTGCTGATGTTCGTAGCCAGTTGTCGCAGCGACGCGGCGTTGTTCAGTTGCAAGGCGATACGAGAGGCCGATGTTAAGCACGTACTTAACCGCGCTGTCGAAAGCGCTCGGCATCAACTGACCACCTCTGCCGAGACGCCTGCATTCGAAAAGTTCATCAGGAGCCGCGTGCTTGTTGCGGAACGCGCCCTGGAAAAGCGGCTCAGGCGTGCAACATCGCACGGCGAGTCGAGCTATGCGGCGCTCCACGAAGTCCGAATTGCGGGAAAGAGATTGCGGTATCTGCTCGAGTTTTTCTCACCAGTTCTTGATATTGGCCACCGCGAGACAATCAAACGATTAAAGGCTGCCCAAGACGAGCTGGGCGAGCTGAACGACGTCGTGGCGAGCGAGGCGCTGCTTCAAGAATATGGGCCTCAATTTGGCCAGCGCGAAATAGTGGATGCGGCTGTCAGCTATCTTCACGATCAAAAAAAACGACGTGTGCACCGCGCGTACGAAACGCTACGCCATTCCCGATAGCTCGAAAATTACTCAACCAGACGAATCTGCCGTTATCAAGATGAAGCCGTCGCTTCATAGAAGGCGTGATGGATAGCGCAAGATATTCGCAGGACGCCTGTCTGGCTGACGCAACCAAGCGAGCGTCGGTTGCAGCCTGGAAGCGGTCGTTTCGGCCGAGGGCCCGAAAGTCGGCTGTGGGTCGATCTGCGCCGGTCGTGCGTCACAGGGCTGCGTGTTCGCGCTTTTGAGCAAGTGTCGAGGTAATCACCACGCCAACTAGGGCGAATAAGCCGGATGCGAGCGCGGCAAGCACTGCCGATAGCACTGCGGCGTTTGTCATGGCCAGCCCCCGAATCAGCAATCTTGTCGCGATTATGCTGCGCTTGCTCGTGCCAATCACTGACGTTATGCGATGGTTGCAAAGTAACTTTCTAGCGTAACGGCGGCTCGGGGGTGTGGGCGCGCGGGGCGTTCTTTGCGCGCAGCGTTCCAGAAGGCGGGGCAACTCTCAACGTCGTCGTACGGGCCCCATGGCTAAGCAGCCTGTCTCCAACTTTATCTCCAAGAAAATGTGTACTTTGGAGATAGACTTGGAGATAACCACAGCCTTACCAGACAAGGCTTACAGCCCGATACAACCGTCTATCTCCAAATCTCCAAATATTTTTGCTTCCGGCGGCACAGCAACGTTCCGCACGGCACGGGCCTTCGACTGATCGAGCCTACGCCGATACGCCCGTCGGTATCTTCTGAACGACCTCGCCCGAACGGCACACGCAGCAGAGCGATATGAATTCTGCGGCTGCCAGAAGCGCGGGGGGCAACTCTGGGGGCAACTCAGCAACACCCAACAAGCGATGCCCTTACACTACGGGCATCACAGAGAATTATTTCATTCCGGCCCTGGCACCAGTATTTCGCAGCGTCGTGCGCTGCATCTGTCGAAACCCGCGCAAGCTCGCCGCTTCGCGGGTTTTTTGTTTTTGCCGCACGCGCCGCAACGCGCGCCCCCGCCCAACAGTCCAAGCATCATGAGGATGCGCGGCACGGAGGCACGCCATGTCCATGCGCACGATTTCATCCCCGCTCCGCCGCCGCGTGCTCACCGTGGCGCTCGTGCTCGTGCTGGGCGGATGCGACGTCCTGACCGCGCCGCCGGTGCCTGACTGGCCGGGCCCGCACGCACCGTATCCGTTCCCGGACAACATCCCGCATCGCACCGAATGAAGCGCCGGCCGTCCTGCCGCCGGCCGCGTCTCGCGCTCAGGCCATCAGTTCGCGAACGAAGTCGAGAAACACCCTCACCTTCGCCGAGACGAGGTTTGACGCGTGGTGATACGCGTAAAGCGGAAACGTCTCGTCCGCCCATTCCGGCAACAGCAGCACCAGCCGCCCTTCAGCCAGGATGTCCCGCGCATAGAGCTCCAGCAATTGCGCAATCCCCGCGCCGCCCAGGCACGCACCGAGCAGCATGCCCGTATCGTTGACCATCAGCCGGCCGGCGGCATCGAACGGCACCACTTCCTTGCCGCGATGGAATTCCCATTCGAACGGCCGCCCCGTCACCGGGTCGCGGATCAGCACGCAACGGTGCCCGTCCGCGAGGTCGCGCGGATGCCGCGGTTCGCCATGACGCGCGACATAGGCTGTCGACGCGCAGGTGAGCACGCGCGTTTCCAGCAGCAGCCGCGCACGATACGACGACGGTTCCGGAATGCCGAATCGCACGGCCACGTCGAACCCGTCGGCGACGAGGTCGCCCATCCGGTCGCGCACGCTGATCTCGACGGACAGGTCGGGGAAGCGCTCGAGAAACTCGGCCATCTTCGGCGCCAGCACGTAGTGGCCGAAGGTCGCGTCGACATTGACGCGCAGCCGCCCCCTGACACGCGCCTTCGACTGGCCGGCGTCGATCGCCGCCTCCTCGATGCCGGCCAGCAGCGGCGCGACCGCCTCATAGAAACGCCGGCCCTCGTCGGTCAGCGTGATCGCGCGCGCCGTGCGGTTGAAGATCCGGATGCCGACGCGCTCTTCCAGCCGGGCGACGGCACGGCTCACCGCCGGCTGCGTCAATCCCATCGCTTCGCCGGCCCGCGCGAAGGTGCCGGCCTCGATCACCGCCGAAAGTACGCCGATCCCGCTCAAAAGCCTGCTGTCGAATGCCATAAGACATACTTTTAGTCATTCTTGATCTTCTTATTATTCATTATTTTTATTGGCCGAGGAAGCCTACATTAGTCCTGTCGCCGGATCGCTCGGCACTCACGAACCAAGGAGCAGGACATGAGCACATCGGAACAGGTCGCCCTCGTCACGGGTTCATCGCGCGGCATCGGCGCGGAAATCGCGCGCCAGCTCGCCCGGGACGGCTTCCGGGTCATCGTCAACTATGCCGGGAGCGCCGGCCCGGCCCGCGAAGTGGTCGACGCGATCGTCGCCGACGGCGGCCATGCCGTCGCGGTGCAGGCGAACGTCGCCGACCCGGCGGCCGTGGCCGCGCTGTTCGACGCCGCGCAAGCTGCATTCGGCAGCGTGGATGTCGTGGTCAATTCCGCGGGCGTGATGAAGCTGGCGACCATCGCCGACTGCGACGATGCGCTCTTCGACGAAACGATCGCCACCAACGTGAAAGGCACGTTCAACGTATGCCGCGAAGCGGCCAGGCGGGTGCGCGACGGGGGACGCATCATCAACCTGTCGACCAGCGTGATCGGCATGCGCATGCCGACTTACGGCGTGTACGTCGCCAGCAAGGCGGCAGTCGAAAGCCTGACGCAGGTGCTCGCGCAGGAAATGCGCGGGCGCGGCGTCCGCGTGAATGCCGTCGCGCCGGGACCGGTCGCGACCGAGTTGTTCCTGCAGGGCAAGAGCCCCGAACTCGTCGATCGGCTCGCGAAGCTGAACCCGCTCGAGCGGCTCGGCCAGCCCGACGACATCGCGCGCGTCGTCGCATTCCTCGCCGGCCCCGACGGCGCGTGGATCAACGGCCAGATCCTGCGCGCCAACGGCGGCATGTGCTGACGGGCCGCCTGCCTCGCCCCCCGCTTACCGGAGATCGATCATGAAGGAAGTCATTCTCGTCACGGGTGCGTCCAGCGGCTTCGGCCTGCTGACGGCCCAGGCGCTCGCCCGCGCCGGCCATACCGTCTACGCGTCGATGCGCGAAAGCACCGGCCGCAACGCGCCGCGCGTCGCCGCCATTGCCGCCTACGCGCAGGAACACGGGGTCGACCTGCGCACCGTCGAGCTCGACGTCGGCGACGACGCGTCCGTCGGTGCGGCCATCGATCGCGTGATCGCGGACAACGGCCGCCTGGACATCATCGTCCACAATGCCGGCCACATGGTGTTCGGTGCGGCCGAAGCGTTCACGCCCGAGCAGATCGCCCAGCTCTACGACATCAACGTCGTGTCGACCCAGCGCGTCAACCGCGCGGCGCTGCCGCACCTGCGCCGTCAGGGCCGCGGCCTGCTCGTCTGGGTGTCGTCGTCGTCCGCACGCGGCGGTACGCCGCCGTTCCTCGCCCCTTACTTCGCCGCGAAGGCCGCGATGGATTCGCTCGCGGTGTCCTATGCCGCCGAACTCGCCCGCTGGGGTATCGAGACGTCGATCGTCGTGCCGGGCGCCTTCACCCAGGGCACGAATCACTTCGCCCACGCGGGCAAGCCGGCCGATGCGGCCGTGCAGGCCGCCTACGACGACGGCCCCTATGCGGGCGTCGCCGGGCAGGCACTGCAGGGCCTCGCCGCGCTCGAACCGGCAGACGCCGATGCCGGCACCGTCGCGACGGCGATTGCCGACATCGTCGCCGCACCCGCCGGCAAGCGTCCGTACCGCGTATTCGTCGATCCGTCGCAGGACGGCGCGGAGGAAGTGTTCCGCGTCGGCGATCGCGTCCGCCGCGAGATGTTCAGGAACATCGGCCTCGCCGACCTGCTGGCCGCCCGCGTCGGCAGTTGATCCGGTGCGCGCCGGGCGCCGCGCGCGCCGGCGCGCATCAGCGCGGCCCGCAGAACCCGAGGATCGCTTCCGCAACCGCCGCCGGCGCCTCGCGCTGCGGAAAGTGGCCGACGCCGTCCAGCACCTGCCGCGCGTAGCGGCCCGTGAAGAAGCGCTCACGCCCGGCCGAGCTGTCCGGGTGATTGCAGGTATCCGCGCCGCCGTGCAGCACCAGCGTCGGCAATGCCAGCACCGGCGCGGGATTCAGGCGCGCGTCGTCATCGGCATGGGCCGGCGTGCCCGGCACGAATCCCCACCGATGCCGATACGAATGCAGGACGACGTCGATCCAGTCGGGCCCGTCGAACGCGTCTGCCGCCGCCTCGAAATCGCCATCGCGATACCAGCCCGGTGGCGACCACGTGTCCCACATCAGACGGGCAAACGCGCGGCGATCGTCGCGCAACGCCTGTTCGCCGCGCGGCGTCGCCATGAACCAGTGATACCAGTAATTGCGCGCCTGCTGCAGCGACAGCGGCTGCCCGGGGTCGTTGGTGCCGTATCCGACCGACAGCATCACGAGATGCGATGCGGCGTCATCGCGCAGCCCGCACGCGTTCGCGGCCGCCCGGGCGCCCCAGTCGTGCCCGACCAGCACGGGCCGCTCGAGACCGAGCGCATCGACGAAGTCGAGCGCATCTCGTCCGAGCGCCGCGAGCTGGCCGCTGCGCGGCACGGATGCGTCACGAAAGCGCGTCGGCGCAAAGCCGCGCAGCGCAGGCGCGAGCACGCGGTAGCCGCGCGCGGCAAGGGTCGCCGCCACGGCGTCCCAGCCGATCGGGCTGTCCGGCCAGCCGTGCAGCAGTACCGCCACGCGCTCGCCGCGCGGGTTCCATTCGAGATAGGCAATATCCAGCGACGCGGTCGTCGCATGCGCGTAGGTCGTCATCGTGCACTCCGTCGGGTCGATCCGAGTGCACGATGGTAGGCCGGTCGTTCATCACGATTCGCGGAGTATCATTGTTCATTCCTCGAGTATTGTGTTGAATCGAACCATGGAACCGCTGACCGATCCCGCGTCGACCGCGCTCGACATCACGCTGCTGCGCACCTTCCTCGAAGTCGTCGACAGCCGCGGGTTCGCGCCGGCCGCGGAACGGCTTGCGTTGACGCCGTCGGCGGTCAGCGGCCACATCAAGCGGCTCGAACAGGCGGCCGGCACGGTGCTGCTCGCGCGCACGACGCGCCGCATCGCGCTCACGCCGGCCGGAGACACGCTGTACGCGTACGCGCGCAACATCGTCGACATGGAGCGCGAAGTGCGCGCGAGGCTGCGCGGCGCGCCGGCGCACGGGCCGCTGCGGGTCGGCGCGTCGGAGGATTTCGCGGGCGCGTGGCTGCCGCACGTGCTGCGCACGTTTCGCGACCGCCACCCGCGCACGTCGATCGAACTGAAGGTCGGCATCACCGCGTCGCTGCTGCGCGAGCAGACGCTCGGCCGGCTCGACGTCGTGTTCGGCAAGCAGTGCCGGCAGGTCGACACGCCGGGCGAACTGCTGTGGGAAGAGCCGCTCGTATGGGCGTTCGCGTCGGATCGCACGCTCGACTCCGAAGGTGAGGTGCCGCTCGCGCTGTTTCCGCAGCCGTGCGTTTATCGCGAAGCCGCCGTCGCGGCACTCGCCGCCGCGCTGCGCCCGTTTCGCGTGCTGTTCGAGAGCGGCAGCATGGCCGGCTGCGTGTCGGCCGCGCTCGCCGGCTTCGCGGTCACCGCGCTGGCGCGCAGCCAGCTGCGCGACGACTTGCGCGAATGCGGGCCGCAAGACGGTCTGCCGGCGTTGCCGGCCGCACGCTTTTACGCGTTCGCGGCAAAACCGGACGGCGCGGGGGCGGCGTTGATCGATGCAGTGCGGGATACCGGGCGCAGCCGGCGGTTCGCGGCGCTGCCCGGCTGAACCCGGCGCGGCGGCACGCGACGCGAACCGCGCGCCGGTCAGTCGCCCTCTCCGCCCTCCCGGTCCTCCCCGCCCCTCGTCAGCGCGCTCGCCATCAGCTCGCCGAACCACTCGACGAATGCATTGAGCCGGCGCGAACGATGGCGCCGGTGCGGATACACGGCCGACACGTCCATCGGCGCGGCCCGATGGCCCGGCATCACCTCGACCAGCGCCCCGCTGTCGAGCAGATGCTCGACATCGAAGCGCGGAATCTGGATCAGCCCCATCCCGGCGATGCAGCTGGCGATATAGGTTTCGGCGTTGTTGACGATCACGCGGCTCGGCAGCGTGAGGGTGTACCGCTGGCCGTCCGAGCAGTATTCCCAGTCGAGTTCACGCCCGGTCGTCGGCGACGCATAACCGATCGCCCAGTGTCCGTGCGCGAGCGCATCCGGATGCTCGGGCACGCCGCATTCGCGCAGGTAGTCGGGGCTCGCGCAGTTGATCAGCGTGAACTGCCCGAGCGGCCGCACGACGAGACTGCTGTCCGCGAGCCGCCCGACGCGGATCGCGCAGTCGACGCCCTCCTGCACCAGATCGATCGACCGATCCGTCGAGCCGAGCGACAGTTGCAGCTTCGGGTGACGGCGAAACAGCGACGGCAGCGCGGGCGCCACCATGCGCCGCGCGATCCGGCTCGGCACGTCGACGTTCAGCCGGCCGATCACGTCGCGGTCGCGGCGGCGGAACAGGCGGTCGAGTTCGTCGGCTTCCGCGAGCAGGCGCCGGCCGCGTTCGAGCAGCAACGCGCCGTCGGCAGTCAGCTGCACCTGGCGCGTCGTGCGATGCAGGAGGCGCGTGCCGAGCCCCGTCTCGAGCTGCTGGACGGCCGCCGACACGGTCGCGCGCGGCACGTCGAGTGCGTGTGCGGCCTTGATGAAGCTGCCCATCTCGGCAACCTGCAGGAAGATTCTGACCTGATCCAGCTTGTCCATCGGCAGGGAGCGTAGGTTCGGAAGCGCGTCGTCGCCGGATGTCGCGCGTCGCGGCAAGGTCCGGCGGCACAGAAAAACGGGCGCGCAGCCGCGAGGCCGCGCGCCCGTCCATTGTCCACGCAAACGCGCCATTGCGGTGCACGCCGCACCCCGCGACGTCCGCCGAAGCGGCGCGTTGCCCGAACGATTACTTGGTCGATTACTTGGTCGTGTAGCCGCCGTTGATCAGGATCGTCTGGCCCGTGATCCACCAGCCGTCGGTGACGAGATGGCGAATGAACGGCACGACGTCCTCGATGTCGGTCAGGCCCGTCTTGCTGAACGGCGACAGCGCGGCCGCCGTCTTGTGATACGCGACCGCATCGGCGCCCTCGGCCGGATAGAAGAACGGCGTGTCCATCGGACCCGGCCCGACGGCCGTCACCGAGATCCCGCGCGCGCCGTATTCCTTCGACGCCGCACGCGTGAAATGCTCGACCGGCGCCTTCGATCCTTCGTACGCCGCATAGAACGGCGTGAACGCGCCGAGCAGCGACGTCACGAGCGTGACGAGTTTGCCGTGATCCTCGAGGTGCCGCCCCGCTTCCTTGATGAAGAAGAACGCCGACTTGCTGTTGACCGCGAACATCTCGTCGTACTCGGCCTCGCTGATCTCGGTGAACGGCTTCTTCAGCACCTTGCCGACCGTGTTGATCGCGATGTCGATCTTGCCGAAGCGCTGTTTAGCGTCGTCGAACAGCTTCTCGACCGCGGCGGCCGTCGTCAGGTCGCCCTGGAACGTGGCAGCCTCCGCGCCGGCCGCGCGCACCGCGGCGGCCGTCTCCTCGGCCTGTGCCTGAGATGCGGCGCTGTTGTAATGAATTGCCACTGCCTTCGCGCCGTGGCTCGCCAAATCCCGGGCGATCAGGCCGCCGAGATTCTTTGCGCCGCCTGCGATCAGGACGACCTTGTCTGCGAGCGAATGAATTGCCACGGTGGACTCCTTTTCTCGATGAACGAATCCTGGAGTGTAGGCACGCGCGACGCACCGGTCAGCCGGTCGCGGCTGGATGGATTATCCAGAAAATCGATCCAATTGCCGCAAGGTAATGTGGCCTGCCGCACCGACAAGATTTCCGGAATCACCGATCGATGCCGCGGATGCCGGCCGGCTCAGCGCGCGTACAGCGCCGCGTCGATCTTGCCGAGCAGCCATTGCATGCCGGCCAGATGCTGCTGGTCGTGGCTGCACAGGTAGTGGACGAGCCCGCGCACGGTCAGCGAGCCGTAACCGTCGAACGCCCCGGTGCGTGCGAGCTGCTCGGGCGTGAGGCGCGACACGAGGTCCAGCGTCTCGCGCCGTGCTTCGCGGATCGCCGCGAGCACGTCGGACGCATACGCGTCGTTGTAGCGGCGCTCGATCGCGAGCGCGTCGCCATCGATCGACACGAGCAGCGGCCGGTCTTCCTCGAGCATCCGCCGCAGCCGCACGTGATAACCGTCGGTCTCGATGTCGCGCACGTGGCAGAGCTGTCCGAGCGGCGAAAAGTGCTCGCTCGGGATTCCGGCCCAGTCGTCGGGCGTCCAGCGCGCGTAGCCGTCGGGGACGGCCGCGAAATGAGCTTCGAGCTGACGGGGAAAATCGGCGAGTGCGTCGAGCGTCGTCGGATTCATGCGGGACTCCCTGTCGAATGGAGGCGACGGCAGCCCTGGCACGGGCCTGCCGTCGCCGTTGCGTCACGTCACTTCACGCTGAAGCCGTACGCGCCCTGCGTGCGGTGCCCGTCGGTCGCGACGGCCACCCATTTCACCGTATAGGCGCCCGTGCCGACCGCCGTGAGCGGCACCGTCATCCGCTTGCGGTTCGACGCGTCGATGCGCGCACGGCCGTCCGACACCGTCTTGCCGTTGCCGTCGACGACGACGATCGAGCTGAACGCCGGCTCCAGCGGCTCGGTGAAGTCGATCGTGACGGCAGCCGGTGCGGCGGCCACCGCCGCGCCCGCCGCCGGGTCGCTCTTCGCGAGATGCGCGTGCGCGAACGCAACCGACGAGACGGTTGCGGCGAGGATGACGGCGGCAGCCTTGCGGCCGAACGGGAACGAAGCGAAAGGCATGGACTTTCCGTGAAGAATGAACGGGCGCCGCACCCCGCGCGGCGTACCGGCAGCTTACCAGCGCATGCGGGTTCACGCCGGCCGCGCGCCGCCGCTTGATAGAATGCGCGCGCTATGGATCTCGAAAGCATTCTCTACACCCAGGGCTTCGGCTCGCGCCGCCAGTGCCGCGGCCTGATCGAAGCGGGCCGCGTCAGCGTGGCGGGCGCGCGCGCGGCCGACCCCGACGCCGCGTTCGATACCGACGGCCTTGTGTTCTCGGTCGACGATACGGCGTGGCCGTTCCACGCGCGCGCGTATCTCGCGCTCAACAAGCCGGCCGGCTACGAGTGTTCGCGCGATCCGCAACACCACGCGAGCGTGTTCAGCCTGCTGCCCGCGCCGCTCGTCGCGCGCGGCGTGCAGTGCGTCGGACGTCTCGACCAGGACACGACGGGCCTGCTGCTGCTGTCGGACGACGGCCAGTTCGTGCACGCGTACACGTCGCCGAAGCGCAAGGTGCCGAAGACCTACGTGGCCACCGTGCGCCATCCGCTCGACGATGCGCAGCTGAATGCGCTGCGCACCGGCGTGCAGCTGCACGGCGAGCCGAAGCCGATCGCGGCGGTCGCCGCCGACGCGCGCGCACCGCACGCGCTCGCGCTGACCGTCCTCGAAGGCAAGTATCACCAGGTCAAGCGCATGGTCGCGGCGGCGAGCAATCGCGTCGAAGCGCTGCATCGCGAAAGCATCGGCGGCTTCGCGCTGCCGGGCGATCTCGCACCGGGTGCGTGGCGCTGGCTCGATGACGCCGACCTTTCAGCGCTGCGCAATTCCGTCGAAACCCTGTAAGGGAAAATCCGCACGATCGTTCGACGTCCGGCCGCATCCCTGCCGCATGTTCCCCCGCTATACTGAAATGACAAGCTGTACGAGCAGCGATGCAGGGGAGACATCATGAACATCAACCATACTTTCGAACTGTCGTACATGATGATCGCGTTCGCGGTCATCGGTGTCATCGTGATCGGCGGCCTGCTGGCCGCGATGCACCTGAAGCACAAATATCATCCGAACCTGATTGGCGCGCTGATCGGCGCGCTGTTGTGCTTCCTGCTGATCGAGGCATTACCGGCGCTGACCTGACGCGCCGCCCGGCGCGAGCGTTTGAAGGAAATCGTCTACGGTCGGATACCGCAACGTCACGCACAATTCGGCCTTGAGCCGTGCGTTGGACAGGCGCCGCGACTCGCGCATGAACGACAGCAGGGTCGGTTCGAGCTGACGCTCGGCGTCCGCGCGGCTGACGCGTGGCGGCCTCGGCAGGCCCAGCGCCTGCGCGACCCGGTCGAAATACTCCCCCATCCGCAGTTCGCTGTCGTCCGACGCGTGCACGGCGCGCGCCGGCTTGCCGCGTTCGGCCGCGCGGCGCAGGATCGCCGCGAGATCGTCCGCGTGGATGTGGTTCGTGTAGACGTCGTCGGCCGGCTCGAGTGCCGGCGTGCCGCGCTCGAGCCGTGCGACCGGCAGGCGGTTCGCCGCGTAGATGCCCGGAATGCGCACGATGCGCGCGGACAGCACGCCGCGCACCGTCGCCGCGCGCAGTTGCCGCTCGGCCGACACGCGTCGGAACGCGCGCGGATTCGCGGGACGCAAGGGCTGCGTCTCGTCGATGCGCGCGCCGCCGCAGTCGCCGTATACGCCCGTCGTGCTCGCGTAGACGAGCCTCGGCGCGCGAAGGCCGTCGGGTACAATACGCGCTCCCCGAACGGGTGCGCCGGCCTGCCGTGCAGCGGTGCGCAGCGTTCGGAGCCGGCCGACCGCCGGTGCCGGCGGAGTCGATGGACGACGCGCGGGCACGGTCGTTGCGGCGATCAGCGCACGCGTGCGCCGGTCGTCGCGGCCGTCGGATTGCGGCGGCGCGAGATGCAGGATCGTGCGGGCCAGGCCCGCAAGGCGGCCGAGCGTCGCCCGGCGATCGAGATCGCCGACGATCGGCGTCGCGCCCGCGGCACGCAGTTCGTCGCGGCGGGCCGGGTGGCTCGTCAGCGCGAAGATCCGCAGGTTGCGATGCGTGTCGCGCCATTGCGCAACGCAGCGCATGCCGACGTCGCCGCAGCCGACGATCAATGCGCGCGGCCGGCGCAGGATTCGAGTCGCGATCATGTTGGTTGCGAAATCAGTAGCCACCGTTGCGCGACGCGCAACGGGCTTGCATTGTAGCTGCCGTGCTCGACATGCACGGTCCCCACATTTTGTTCTAGTTTGGTTCTATGGCATTCAACGTCACTCTCAAGCAAAGCGGCCGGCAATTCCAGGTCGAGTCGGATGAAACCGTGCTGGCGGCTGCGCTGCGCCAGAACGTCCATCTGCCGTACGGCTGCAAGAACGGCGCGTGCGGCTCCTGCAAGGGCCAGATCGTGTCGGGCCAGATCGAACAGGGCCCGCACGCCGCGTCGGCGCTGTCCAACGACGAGCGCACGCGCGGCCTCGCGCTGCTGTGCTGCTCGAAGGCGCAGTGCGATCTCGAAATCGACGTGCGCGAAATCGCCGGCGTCGACGGCGTGCAGGTCAAGAAGCTGCCGTGCCGGATCGCCGCGCTCGAGCGCAAGGCCGACGACGTGATGGTCGTGAAGCTGCAGTTGCCCGCCAACGAACGCCTGCAGTATCTCGCGGGCCAGTACGTCGAGTTCATCCTGAAGGACGGCTCGCGCCGCAGCTACTCGATGGCGAACGCGCCGCACGAGGAAGGCCCGATCGAGCTGCACATCCGCCACATGCCGGGCGGCAAGTTCACCGACCACGTGTTCGGCGCGATGAAGGAGCGTGACATCCTGCGCTTCGAGGGCCCGCTCGGCACGTTCTTCCTGCGCGAGGATTCCGACAAGCCGATCGTGCTGCTCGCATCGGGTACGGGCTTCGCACCGATCAAGGCGATCATCGAGCACGTGAAGCACACGGGCATCACGCGCCCGATGACGCTCTACTGGGGCGCGCGCCGCAAGAAGGACATCTACCTCGACGAGCTCGCCGAGCAGTGGGCACGCGAGATCCCGAACTTCAAGTACGTGCCGGTGCTCTCCGAGCCGGACGCCGGCGACCAGTGGACGGGCCGCACCGGCTTCGTCCATCGCGCCGTGATCGAGGATCTGCCTGACCTGTCGGGCTACCAGGTGTACGCGTGCGGCGCGCCGGTGATGGTCGAATCCGCGCAACGCGACTTCACGCAGCACCACGCGCTGCCGGCCGACGAGTTCTACGCCGACTCGTTCACGAGCGCCGCCGATCTCGCGCATCCGGTCTGACACCCGCGCACCCGCGTCCCGCGTTGCGCACCGCGATGTCACATCCGTGGCATCGCGGCGGTTTACAGTGAGGCGCGGGATGCCTTATGCTTGCGCACATGAACTGCTTCCTGTCCGCCCTTCGACGTCGCCGCTCGCCGCTCCGCCCGGATGCCGCAGGCTCGTCACGGACTCGCGCGTAACCCCCACACCGCCTCACCGGTTACGCACAAGCTGTTCGACCCACCAGCCACGGCCTTCCGTGGCTTTTTTATTGCCTGTTTCCCTTTCAACGCCCGCTGGAGTCTGCTGCCATGCCCCTGAACGATTATCCGATCGACTCGCTGATGTACATCACGAACCGCCCCGACATCGTGTTTACGCACGGCAAGGGTTCGTGGCTCTACGATCACACGGGCAAGCGCTATCTGGACTTCATCCAGGGCTGGGCCGTCAACAGCCTCGGCCACTGCAACGACGGCATCGTCGAAGCGCTGAAGACCCAGGCGGAAAAGCTGCTGAACCCGTCGCCCGCGTTCTACAACGAACCGATGGCGAAGCTCGCGGGCCTGCTCACGCAGCACAGCGTGTTCGACAAGGTGTTCTTCACGAACAGCGGCGCGGAGGCAAACGAAGGCGCGATCAAGCTCGCGCGCAAGTGGGGCCGCAAGTTCAAGAACGGCGCCTACGAGATCATCACGTTCGACCACAGCTTCCACGGCCGCACGCTCGCGACGATGTCGGCCAGCGGCAAGCCGGGCTGGGACACGATCTACGCACCGCAGGTGCCGGGCTTCCCGAAGGCCGAGCTCAACGACATCAACTCGGTCGAGAGGCTGATCACCGACAAGACCGTCGCAGTGATGCTCGAGCCGATCCAGGGTGAAGGCGGCGTGATTCCGGCGACGCGCGAATTCATGCAGGCGCTGCGCGCGCTGACGAAGCAGCACAACCTGCTGCTGATCGTCGACGAGGTGCAAAGCGGCTGCGGCCGCGCGGGCACGCTGTTCGCGTACGAGCTGTCCGGCATCGAGCCGGACGTCATGACGCTCGCGAAAGGCATCGGCGGCGGCGCCCCGCTCGGCGCGCTGCTGTCGAAGGCCGAGGTCGCGGTGTTCGAGGCCGGCGACCAGGGCGGCACGTACAACGGCAACCCGCTGATGACGGCGGTCGGCTATTCGGTGATCTCGCAGCTCGTCGCGCCCGGCTTCCTCGAAGGCGTGCGCGCGCGCAGCGAATACCTGAAGCGCAAGCTGCTCGAGCTGTCGGAAGAGCGCGGTTTCGAAGGCGAACGCGGCGAAGGCCTGCTGCGCGCGCTGCTGCTCGGCAAGGACATCGGCCCGCAGATCGTCGAGAAGGCACGCGACATGCAGCCCGACGGCCTGCTGCTGAACGCCGCGCGGCCGAACCTGCTGCGCTTCATGCCCGCACTGAACGTGACGACCGAAGAGATCGACCAGATGATGGCGATGCTGCGGTCGGTTCTCGACACGCTCTGAGGAGAGCCCGCCGATGGATGCCGCCGCCGATGCTGTCGCAATCCGCCCGTTCGAACACGCCGACACCGATGCCGTGCTCGCGGTATGGCGCGACGCGTTCCCGCAGTACGACGAAGCCGGTGCGCCGCCGCACCGCGATCCGATGCGATCGATCGAGCTGAAGCTCGCGACGCAGCCGGAGCTGTTTTTCGTCGCGACCAGCGGCGCACGCGTCGTCGGCACGCTGATGGCGGGTTTCGACGGACATCGCGGCTGGCTCTACTCGTTCGGCGTATCGAACGACGCGCGGCGGCTCGGCATCGGCCGCGCGCTGATCGCGCATGCAGAACGCGCGCTCGCCGCGCGCGGCTGCCTGAAGATCAACCTGCAGGTGCTGCCGGGCAACGACGACGCGTGCCGCTTCTACGCGGCGCTCGGCTACCGCGTCGAGGAACGCATCTCGTTCGGCAAGACGCTGCCGGCCGCATGACGCGAAAGCCGGCCGCCGGCGATCTCAGCGCGTGATCGGCCCCGCGCCCGGCAGCGGATTGCCGAGCGCGTCGGTCGGCACGGCCTGCTGCTCGAACGCGGCGAAATATGCGGCCCACTGCGTGTCGCTCACGCGCACGATCAGCGCGCCGTCCTGCCAGATGTCGTTGTGGTCGTTGTGGTCGTCGCCCGCACGGTGCACGTAGTTCGAGCCGGTCGAACCCTGGTTCATGTGCGTGTCGTGGATGCCGTTGCCTTCGGCATACGAGCGGCCGAACACGACGACGTCGAGCCCCTGCGACTGCGCGGCGTTCACGAGCCGCAGCAGCGACGGGATCGGCTCCGGATTCTCCGTGCCGTCCATCACGGCGCTCGCGCGCCACGCTCCCGTTTCGTTCAGGATGTCGCTGCGCAGGTAGTCGAGCGCGGGCAATGCGGCCTGCCCCGTCAGGTCGGTATAGCCTTCGGCCGCGGCCGCGAGCGTCTGCGTGATCGGGTGGTGGAAATCGTAGACGAGCTTGTAGTTCAGCAAGTCGTCCGCGTCGCTGGTGCCGACGTTGATCGCGACGTCCCAGTTGCCGCCCGGCAACGCCAGCGTCAGGTGGATGTGATACTGGATCTCGCTGCCGTGCGGCGAGCCCTTCAGCTTCGCCACCGATGTCACCTTCGCCTTCACGAAACCGTAGCCCAGACTCATGCGTGCTCTCCGTGTCCCGATGAGCCGTCGATGCTACACGGCCCGTGTGTCGGTTTGCAGGCGACCGACTTCGGGCGACCGGCTTCGGGCGACCGGCTTCGGGCGACCGGCTTCGGGCGGCCCTGCCCCATCGTTCCCGCGTCGCGTGCGCGGCGCAACAGTCGAATGGAGTCGCGCCCGCACGCACAAGTTCGCCCCGGATCGCATGACACGAAAAAAAAGGCTGTCACGGCATCCCGTGACAGCCTTTCGACAGCCCGTGTGCGACGCGCCCGGCACCTGCCGTCGCACGCCACCGGGCCCGCTCATTCACTCACTCATTCACCGAGATACGCGGCCCGCACCTTCGGATCGTCGAGCATCTGCTTCGCATCGCCTTCCATCGTGACCGTGCCCGAATCCATCACGTAGCCGCGGTCGGCCGCCTGCAGCGCGAGGCGTGCGTTCTGCTCGACGAGCAGCACCGTGATGCCCTCCTTCGAGATCTCGCGCACCACTTCGAAGATCTTCTCGACCATGATCGGCGACAGGCCCATCGACGGCTCGTCGAGCAGCAGCAGCTTCGGCTTCGACAGGATCGCGCGCGACATCGCCAGCATCTGCTGCTCACCGCCCGACAGCGTGCCCGCGAGCTGCGTCGCACGCTCCTTCAGACGCGGGAAGAAGCCGAACATGCGGTCGACGTCCTTCTTGATCTGCTCGGTGTCGTTGCGCAGGTACGCGCCCATCTGCATGTTCTCGACGATCGACATCCGCGCGAAGATCCCGCGACCTTCCGGCACCATCGCGAGGCCGCGCTTGAGCAGCTCGTGGGTCGGCACGCCCTTGATCGACTTGCCGTCGTACTCGATGTCGCCTGCCGAATACGGCTTGAGACCCGTGATCGCCTTCATCGTCGTGGTCTTGCCTGCGCCGTTCGCGCCGATCAGCGTCACGAGCTCGCCCTGACGGACTTCCATGTCAACGCCCTTGACGGCCTGGATGCCGCCGTAGTTGACCTGCAAGCCCTTGATTTTCAACATTGCCGCTGCCATCAGTGCACCCCTGCGCCGAGATATGCCTCAATCACCTTCGGATTCTTCTGCACGTCCTGCGGCAGACCCTCGGCGATCACCTTGCCGTAATCGAGCACCGTCATCCGGTTGCACAACCCCATCACGAGCTTCACGTCGTGCTCGATCAGCAGAATCGTGCGGCCGTCCGAGCGGATCTTGTCGAGCAGGCGCGTGAGTTCGACCTTTTCGGTCGCGTTCATCCCGGCCGCCGGCTCGTCGAGCGCGAGCAGCTTCGGGTCGGTCGCCAGCGCGCGCGCGATCTCGAGACGGCGCTGGTGGCCGTACGAGAGGTTGCGCGACGTGTAGTCGGCGTACTGCAGCACACCGACGTATTCGAGCAGCTCGATCGCGCGTTCCTTGATCTCGCGCTCTTCCTGGCGTTCGGCCGGCGTCTGGAACACCGCGCCGAGCAGCCCGTGCTTGGTACGCACGTGGCGGCCCACCATCACGTTCTCGAGGGCCGTCATCCCGCCGAACAGGCGGATGTTCTGGAACGTGCGCGCGATGCCCGTCTTCGCGACCTGGTGCACCGCGGTCGGCTTGTATTCCGAGCCGTCGAGCTTGAACTCGCCGGAGTCCGGCGTGTAGAGGCCCGTGATCACGTTGAAGAACGTCGTCTTGCCGGCGCCGTTCGGGCCGATCAGCCCGTAGATCTCGCCTTCCTTGATCTCGAGGCCGACGTCGGACAGCGCCTGCAGGCCACCGAAGCGCTTGTTCACGCCCTTGACGGACAGTCGGATTTGCTTGTCGCTCATGTGTATATCCCCTGTGTCCGTAGGTTAAGCGCGCACCGGCTTCTTGCTGTTGCGCTTCGCCAGTTTCGCGATCTTGTCCTCATGCTTCGGCGCGGGCCACAGGCCTTCCGAGCGGTACAGCATGATGACCACCATCGCGAGGCCGTACAGCGCCTGACGGATCACTTCCGTATCGACGACGTCGTGACCGAACAGCGCGTGCTGCAACGGGCTCATCGTCGAGCGCAGGAATTCCGGGAAGATCGCGAGCAGCACCGCGCCCAGGATCACGCCCGGGATGTGGCCCATGCCGCCGAGCACCACGCAGGCGAGCACGACGATCGATTCCCAGAACGTGAACGACTCGGGCGACACGAAGCCCTGGAACGCACCGAACATCGCGCCCGACAGGCCGCCGAACGACGCGCCCATCGCGAACGCGAGCAGCTTCACGTTGCGGGTGTTGATGCCCATCGCCTTCGCCGCGATTTCGTCTTCGCGGATGGCTGCCCAGGCACGACCGATACGCGAGTGCTGCAGGCGCGTACACACCCAGATCACCAGCAGCGAGCACAGCACGAACAGGTAGTAATACATGTAGACCGACGGCAGCTGCAGGCCGAACAGCGAGTGCGTCTGCGACAGGTTGAAGCCGCCGACGTGCACCGGATCGATGCCCGTGATCCCCTTCGGGCCGTTGGTGATGTTCACCGGACGGTCGAGGTTGTTCATGAAGATCCGGACGATTTCACCGAAGCCCAACGTCACGATCGCCAGGTAGTCGCCGCGCAGGCGCAGTGTCGGCGCGCCGAGCAGGATCCCGAAGGTCGCCGCCAGCGCCATCGCGATCGGCACGATGATCAGGAACGGGATGTGCAGGCCGTTCGGCGCGAGCGCCGCGATCCACTCGAACTGCGAGGTCAGGTGCGGCGAGCTCAGCAATGCCGCCGTGTACGCGCCCACCGCGTAGAACGCGATGTAGCCGAGGTCGAGCAGGCCGGCGAAGCCGACCACCACGTTCAGGCCCAGCGCGAGCATCACGTACAGCATCGCGAAGTCGAGCACGCGGACCCAGTAGTTGCCGCCGGCCGAGCCGATGATGATCGGCGCGGCGATCACGAACGCAGCGGTCAGGATGCCGATGATGACGGTCTTGGCGGTGTTGCGCTCTTCGACGAGCGACGTCGAGGATTCAATCGGTTGAATGGATGTCATGTTGTTTGCTCCCTTCCGTTACGCGCGATCCGCGACACGTTCGCCCAACAGGCCGGACGGACGGAACACCAGCACGATGATCAGCACGACGAAGGCGAACACGTCCTGGTAGTTACTGCCGAAAACACCGCCCGTGAGGTTGCCGATGTAGCCGGCCCCGAGCTGCTCGATCAGGCCGAGCAGCACGCCGCCGACCATTGCGCCGCCGAGGTTGCCGATCCCGCCCAGCACCGCGGCCGTGAATGCCTTCATGCCGGGGATGAAGCCCATGTAGAAGTGCACGTTGCCGTATTCGGACGCGATCATCACGCCGGCCAGCGCGGCGAGCGCGGAGCCGATCATGAACGTCGCCGAGATCACGAAGTTCGGGTTCACGCCCATCAGGCTCGCGGTGTTCGGGCTTTCGGCGATCGCGCGCATCGCGCGGCCGAGCTTGGTCTTGTGCACGAGCAGCAGCAGGCCGCCCATCACGATGAACGCCACCGCGATGATCACGATTTCAGTAACCGAGATCACGGCGCCGGGCGTCGTGTCGGTCGCCTTGATCACGTTGATCGGATCGGTCGGCAGCAATTGGGGGAACGGCAGCGGGTTGCGCGACCAGATGATCATCGCGGCGGTCTGCAGCAGGATCGACACGCCGATCGCGGTGATCAGCGGGGCGAGGCGCGGTGCGCGGCGCAGCGGCCGGTATGCGACCCGCTCGATCGTGAAGCCGACGAACGCACAGACGACGGCGGCGATGCCCAGGCCGATCGTCAGCGTCGCGACGTTGCCGAGTCCGGGGAAATGGTTCTGCAGCACGGTGATGGCCGACAAGGCGACCATCGCGCCGATCATCAGCACGTCGCCGTGCGCGAAGTTGATGATGCCGAGAATGCCGTACACCATCGTGTAGCCCAACGCGATGATGGCGTAGACACTGCCGAGCACCAGCCCGTTGAGAACCTGCTGGACGAAAATATCCATTTAAAGCTCCTTGGCCCGTGCTGCCGGAGGACGGTGCGCCCCGCGGGTAAGCGAGGAATCGCGCCTTCTCGGCGACACTGCGGGTACTAGTCGATACCGGTAAGGGTGGATCGTCCCGGCGCGCGCCGCCCGGCCTGTACGGCCGGACTTGCCGCCGGAGCGGATACAGAAACGGCACCGCACTGTTCCGGTGCCGTCATGAGTCCCGTCGCTAAATCGTCACGACATCGAGGACGGTGTTCGTGGCCTCCTTGAAGTCGTAGGGCAGCATGCCGAGACGGCCATCGTCCGGTTGCCCGGCATCCGTGCCTTTTCCCGTCCGGTGCGAGGCGAGCCCCGCATCCGGGCAGATCGGATTCCGTGTCGCGCCGCCCCGCAAGGCACCGCGAACGCCGCGCCCGACATTCGTCAGGACTGCGTCGGAATCCATCGTACGAATCAGGCCGCGCGCCGCGACACCATTGCTCGCGGCAACACGCTGTTTCGTCGAATCGAAATGAAAGGGGGCCAGCGACATCGGCACGCTGCCCGCAGCGCCGGGCACCATGGCCGGCCTGCGTCGATCGGCGCGCACGGTCGCTGTCACGCCACGACCGGCGGCTTGCTGCATTGCAACCTGCGTGCCCGCTGCTTGACCGTTCGCCAGGCCAAGCGCGTTGATTTCCTCGATCGCCAAACGTGCCCCGTTTTCTTTGTCCTTGCCCAATTGCGCGATGCGGCACGCGAACGGTGCCGCACGAACGGTTCCGGCGACGCGCACGCCGCTGGCCGACGGTGCCGCGAACACCGCAGCCTCCCTCCCCGCCCCGCCGTCGCTCTTTTTGCTGCAACCGGCAAGCATTGCAACCGGTGCGGCGACGGACACGGCGTAAGCCAACTTCACATGCATCGAATGGTCTCCCGCGCCTTGCCAAAACCCGATTTCAAAGCCATTCAGGCCTGAAAACGGGCGCATTGTAACTCCATTTATAGGACGCCAATAATCCTGATTCGATGGGGTTTTCCTGCATTGCAACCAATTTTGAGAGACGCTTGAAAACGACAGGAGCAACCCGGTTGCACCATGAATGCGGAGAATGGTTGCGATTGCAATTCCAACGGGTAAAAAAAAGCGCGCCGGGAGGCGCGCTTCGGTGTGTCCGCAGGTGCGCTGCGTCAATCACGCAGCGGGCGGCAGGTTCAACCCGCGCGGCAGCGGAAACGACACGTTTTCCTCGATGCCTTCGAGCGCGCGGACGTTGCGCACACCGAGCTCGCGCAGGCGCGCGATCACGGCCTGGGCGAGCACTTCGGGTGCCGACGCGCCGGCCGTCACGCCGATGCGGCGCTTGCCCGCGACCCATGCCGGGTCGATCTGGTCAGGTGCATCGACCATGTAGGCGTCCACGCCGCGCTTCTCGGCCACTTCGCGCAGGCGGCTCGAATTCGAGCTGTTCGGGCTGCCGACGACGATCACGACGTCGCATTGCGGCGCCATGAACTTCACTGCGTCCTGGCGGTTCTGCGTCGCGTAGCAGATGTCCTGCTTCTTCGGCTCGCGGATTTTCGGATACTTGGCCTTCAACGCGCCGATGATCTCGGCTGCATCGTCGACGGACAGCGTCGTCTGCGTGACGAGCGCGATGCGCTCGGGATCGGCGAGCTCGAGCTTCTGCACGTCCTCGACGCTCTCGACGAGATGCATGCCGCGCTCGACCTGCCCCATCGTGCCTTCGACTTCCGGATGGCCCTTGTGGCCAATCATCACGATATCGACGCCGTCCTGGCGCATCTTCGCCACTTCGACGTGCACCTTCGTGACGAGCGGGCAGGTTGCGTCGTAAATGCGCAACCCGCGCACGTCGGCCTCGTCGCGCACGGCCTTCGACACGCCGTGCGCACTGAAGATCACGGTATTGCCGGCCGGCACTTCCTCGAGTTCCTCGACGAAGATCGCGCCTTTCTTCTTCAGATCCTCGACCACGTACTTGTTGTGGACGATTTCGTGACGAACGTAGATCGGCGCACCGTGCATCGCGATTGCGCGCTCGACGATCTCGATCGCGCGATCGACACCCGCGCAAAAACCGCGCGGCTGGGCCAGCAGGATTTCGGCGTCGGCTGCGACGGTCTGCCCGGACAGCGTATCGGTGGTGCTCATGATTACAGGATTCCGATGATTTTCACTTCGAACGTGAGCGCTTGGCCCGCGAGCGGATGATTGAAGTCGAACAGTGCCGAGGTTTCGCTGACTTCCTTCAGCACCCCCGCGTACCGGCCGCCGTCCGGCGCATTGAACTCGATCAGTTCGCCCGGCGTGAAATCGTCGCCGACCATCCCGTTCTCGCGCAGCGTCGACAGCGTGACGCGCTGGAGCATGTCGGGATTGCGGGGACCGAACCCCTGTTCGGGCGTTAGCTGAAAAGTCGAATGGTCGCCGACCCTGAGCCCGATCAGAATCTGTTCCAGCGACGGCGCCAGTTGCCCCGCGCCGAGCAGCAGCGTGGCCGGCTTGTCGGTGAAGGTGTTGACGATGTCGGCGCCGTCGGCCAGTGCCAGCCGGTAATGCAACGTGACGTGGGAACCGGGCTTCACTTCGGATAGATCGATGAGGCTCATGAATTACTCGTTCGGTCGGCGCCCGATACGGCCGAAAGGCCCGGCGCAAAGCCAATATTGTAAGTCACCTGAGCGCGCAAGGCGGAAAGTGCGACGACGTCGCGCACACCGCCCGCCGCCAATGGAGTTTCGAGCATGCTGTCACCCTGCCTCACCCCGCCGCCCGTCGAATGCCGCGACACCGCCGATCTGCCTGCCGCTCCGCCCGGCCGCGGCCTCCCGATCCGCCGGCGCAAGCGCCGCCCGCGCGACTGGCGGCCCGAGCGG
>NZ_QOBB01000023.1:0-57818 GCF_024704855.1 Burkholderia sp. HAN2018
CGCGCGTGGCACGCTCGCGGGCGCCGGCAGCCCGCGCGACTCGAACCAGCCGGACGGCCCGATATACGCGCCGCCCGCGAGATCGGGCGCGGTCGCCGCATGAATCGCGGGCAGCGCCCCCTGGTCGGCCGGCTGCGCGAGATAACGGTTCGCGGCCCGCATCAGCGCGGCGCGCGCGGGCGAGCTGTCCATCGCCGGGCCCGCGAACTGCAGGTTGGTTGCCGCGTAGCCCGGGTGCGCGGCGACGCTGATTCCGGCGAACGCCGCGCGCTCGAAACGGCGCTGAAGTTCGATCGCGAACACGAGGTTCGCGAGCTTGCTGTCGCAATAGGCGAGATAACGGTTGTAGCGGCGCTCGGCGCGCAGGTCGTCGACGCGGATCCGGCCGCCGCGGTTGAGGCCGCTCGACATCGTCACGACCCGCGGCCGGCGCGCGGCGCGCAGCGCGGGCAGCAGACGGCCGGTCAGCGCGAAATGGCCGAGGTGGTTGGTGCCGAACTGCATCTCGAAGCCGTCGCGCGTATGGCGCAGCGGCAGGAACATCACGCCGGCGTTGTTGCAGAGGATATCGACGCGGCCATGGCGTTCGGCCACATCGGCCGCGAAGCGTGCGATCGAGGCGAGATCGGCGAGGTCGAGCGCGTCGACTTCGACGCGGGCATCGGGATGGAGCCGGCGGATCGCATCGGCGGCCTGTGCGGCGCGGGCCGCGTCGCGGCAGCCCATCACGACGGTCGCGCCTTTCGCGGCCAGCGTTTCCGCGAGTTGCCAGCCGAGCCCGCTATTGGCACCGGTCACGACCGCGACCTTGCCGCCCTGCGCCGGGACGTGGCGCGCGCTCCATGCATGCATGTCTGCCTCCATCGGCGCGACCGGGTGGCCGCGGCACGTAATCGTTACATCGAGTGGTGTAACGATAGTGCGCGTGGTCGTGGCAGGCAAGCAGGGGAATTAGACCGGCGCTTCTAGGGCTCGCGCATCGTCGTGCGGCACCGCGTGCCGCGATGCGCGGCCGGCAGGATTTACCTGCCGCCGGCCAGCGCGAGCACTTCGGCGGCGGAGATCATCGCCGCCGCGTTCGCGGGCGCCGGGCGTTCGGCCGGGCGGAAGACTTCGTCGCCGCGCTGGATGACCTGGCGCGACAGCGCGCACGTGCCGGTGCGTTGCGCGAAGCGGCGGCGCCAGCGCTGTTCACCGTAGTGACAGCGGCCGGGCTCGACCCAGCGGACGACGAGCAGCGTATCGGAACGTTCGAGGATTTCGACGTGGACGTCGGCGGGATCGAGCACAGGCAGGGATTTGGAGGCCTTCATTTTGCCGTTTCCTAAAGCTCGTGCGGTTCGTCCGTGGCAGTGGATGTCACTACCCGATGGCGAATCCGTAGCGGTTTCCATGAGTGGTGCGCTAAATGTAAGCGTCTGTGACCGGAAAAAACATCCTGTCTGGCTCAAATTACCTTTTGCCGATTTAGAAACAATCCACGCTTATTTTCTTGGGAAAACCACAGACAAAAACGCCCCGGACATGAAGTCCGGGGCGGGAAATCGGCCTGCGCGCCGTGTCTGCTCGCCCAGTCACGGAGCCCATCGCCGGGGGACGGAGGTGCCCGCAGGGATCGAACGCGGGCGGGGTGGCGATGGACCGGTAGCGCAGTCCGGTACGTCATGATGGCGCGCGCATCCCGTTGAGACCCTGACGCGAACATGACTTTTTCGCCAGTTTGGCGCGGCGTGGCGCCGGGCATGCGTGAAGAAACGGCTGGATGGCCCGCCGGTATTGGGAGTGCGCGGATCCCGGGACGGGCTCCCGCGTGCCGTCGAATGCGGGATGCTTGCTCGATCGCCCGATTTCCACGCCCGGGTAAATACTGAATCCCGATTTCGTGACAAACGCGAAGTCGACTCCTATGATTGGTTGGACCTTTAGTCCTTTGTGCCAATCGGCCGACGGGTGGCCGGTTTTTTTCGGGAGAGTCGCTCATGAGATTGCAGGGCAAACGCGCGCTGGTGACGGCGGCCGGGCAGGGTATCGGCCGCGCGACCGCGCTGCGGTTCGCGAGCGAGGGCGCCGACGTGCTGGCGACCGACATCAACGAAGCCGCGCTCGTGCGGCTCGAGGCCGACGCCGAACGCGCGGGCAGCCGGCTGGCCACGCGGCGGCTCGACGTCACCGATGCGCAGGACGTCGCGGCGCTTGCCGCGAACGAGCGCGCGTTCGACGTGCTGTTCAACTGCGCGGGCTATGTCCACCACGGCTCGATCCTCGACTGCGACGACGACGCATGGGCGTTCTCGCTGAACCTGAACGTCACGTCGATGTACCGGCTGATTCGCGCGCTGCTGCCCGCGATGCTCGAAGCGGGCGGCGCGTCGATCATCAACATGGCGTCGGCCGCGTCGAGCGTGAAGGGCGTGCCGAACCGCTTCGTCTACGGCACGACCAAGGCGGCCGTGATCGGCTTGACCAAGGCGGTGGCCGCCGATTTCGTCGAACGCGGCATCCGCTGCAACGCGATCTGCCCGGGCACGATCGAATCGCCGTCGCTGGAGCAGCGGATCGCCGACCAGGCGCGCATGCGCGACGTGTCGGCCGACGAGGTGCGCCAGGCGTTCGTCGCGCGCCAGCCGATCGGCCGCATCGGCACCGCGGACGAAGTGGCCGCGCTCGCGCTGTACCTTGCGTCCGACGAAGCGTCGTTCACGACCGGCGCGATCCACCTGATCGACGGCGGCTGGTCGAACTGACCGCGCCTTTCCCCGCTACTTTCCATTTCCGTTCAAGACGATATGAAACTGCTGAGATTTGGCGACAAGCACCATGAAAAACCGGGCCTGCTCGATGCACAAGGCCACATCCGCGACCTGTCGGGCGTGATCGACGATCTCGCCGGCGATGCGCTGGCGCCGGCCTCGCTCGCGCGGTTGCGCGACATTCCGCCGTCGTCGCTGCCACGGGTCGAAGGCACGCCGCGGCTCGGCGCGTGCGTCGGCCGCGTCGGCAAGTTCATCTGCATCGGGCTCAACTATTCCGACCACGCGGCCGAATCGGGGATGGAGGTGCCGAAGGAACCCGTCGTGTTCGGCAAGTGGACGAGCGCGATCTCGGGGCCGAACGACGACGTCGAGATTCCGCGCGGCTCGGAGAAGACCGACTGGGAGGTCGAACTCGGCGTGGTGATCGGCCAGGGCGGTCGTTATATCGCGGAAGCCGACGCGCTGTCGCACGTGGCGGGCTACTGCGTCGTGAACGACGTGTCGGAGCGTGAATTCCAGCTCGAACGCGGCGGCACGTGGGACAAGGGCAAGGGCAACGACACGTTCGGGCCGCTCGGCCCGTGGCTCGTGACGGCCGACGAAGTGCCCGATCCGCATGCGCTGCGGCTGTGGCTCGACGTCGACGGTCATCGCTACCAGAACGGCACGACCGCGACGATGGTGTTCCGCGTGCCGCACCTGATCAGCTACCTGAGCCGCTTCATGAGCCTGCAGCCGGGCGACGTGATCTCGACCGGCACGCCGCCGGGTGTCGGCCTCGGGCAGAAGCCGCCCGTCTATCTGCGCGCCGGGCAGGTGATCACGCTCGGTATCGACGGGCTCGGCGAGCAACGCCAGCGCACCGTGCAGGCCTGATTCCCTTTCGCGGACGATTCGTCATGCCTATCATTCGATCGATGCGCGTCCTCGACGTGCGCTTCCCGACCTCGCGCCAGCTCGACGGCTCCGATGCGATGAACCCGGACCCCGATTATTCGGCCGCGTACGTCGTGCTCGAAACCGACCGCGACGGGCTCGAAGGTCACGGCCTCACGTTCACCATCGGGCGCGGCAACGAGATCTGCTGCGCGGCGATCGACGCGATGCGTCACCTCGTCGTCGGCCTCGACCTCGACTGGATTCGCGCGGACATGGGGCGCTTCTGGCGGCACGTCACGTCGGACAGCCAGTTGCGCTGGATCGGCCCCGACAAGGGGGCGATTCATCTGGCGACGGGGGCCGTCGTCAACGCGGTGTGGGATCTGTGGGCGAAAGCCGAACGCAAGCCGCTATGGCGGCTCGTTGCCGACCTGAGCCCCGAGGAACTGGTGCGCGCGATCGACTTCCGCTACCTGACGGACTGCCTGACGCCGGACGAAGCGCTCGACCTGCTGCGCAGGCAGGCGCCGGGCAAGGCCGAACGGATCGCGATTCTGGAGCGCGACGGCTACCCGTGCTACACGACGTCGGCCGGCTGGCTCGGCTACAGCGACGACAAGCTGCGGCGGCTGTGCCGCGAAGCCGTCGAAGCCGGGTTCGACCACGTGAAGCTGAAAGTCGGCGCGAACCTGGAAGACGATATCCGCCGCGTGACGATCGCGCGGGAAGTGATCGGCCCGGACCGCAAGCTGATGATCGATGCGAACCAGGTGTGGGAAGTGGACGAGGCAATCGACTGGGTGCGCGAGCTGGCGTTCGCGCGGCCGTGGTTCATCGAGGAGCCGACGAGCCCCGACGATGTCGAAGGGCATCGCACGATCCGCGAAGCGATTGCGCCCGTGCAGGTCGCGACCGGCGAGATGTGCCAGAACCGCGTCCTGTTCAAGCAGTTCATCGCGCGCGGCGCGATCGACGTCGTGCAGATCGATGCGTGCCGCCTCGGCGGCGTGAACGAGATTCTCGCGGTGATGCTGATGGCCGCGAAGTACGGGCTGCCCGTCTGCCCGCATGCGGGCGGCGTCGGGTTGTGCGAATACGTGCAGCATCTGTCGATGATCGACTACGTGTGCATTTCCGGCACGAAGGAAGGGCGCGTGACGGAGTACGTCGATCACCTGCACGAGCATTTCGTCGAACCGTGCATCGTGCGCGGCGCGGCCTACATGCCGCCGACGGCACCCGGTTTTTCGATCGAGATGAAACCCGAATCGCTGGAGCAATACCGGTTCCGGGGCTGACACGCGTTGAGCGTGCCGACAACATGAACGACGGAGACGCGAAGTGGATCTTAATCTGCAACACAAGGTCGTGATCGTGACCGGCGGCGCGTCGGGCATCGGTGCCGCGATCTCGACGCGGCTTGCCGAAGAAGGCGCGATTCCGGTGGTGTTCGCGCGCCACGCGCCCGACGATGCGTTCTGGCGCGCACTCGTGCAGAAGCAGCCGCAGGCCGCGTGCATGTCGGTCGAGTTGCAGGACGACGCACAGTGCCGCGACGCGGTTGCGCAGACCGTCGCGCGCTTCGGTCGTCTCGACGGCCTCGTCAACAACGCCGGCGTCAACGACGGCGTCGGGCTCGATGCCGGTCGCGATGCGTTCGTCGCGTCGCTCGAGCGCAACCTGATCCACTACTACGTGATGGCGCACTACTGCGTGCCGCACCTGAAGGCGACGCGCGGCGCGATCGTCAACCTCTCGTCGAAGACGGCCGTGACCGGCCAGGGCAACACGAGCGGCTATTGCGCGTCGAAGGGCGCGCAACTCGCGCTGACACGCGAATGGGCCGTCGCGTTGCGCGACGACGGCGTGCGCGTGAACGCGGTGATTCCGGCCGAGGTGATGACGCCGCTTTACCGCAACTGGCTCGCCGGTTTCGACGACCCCGACGCGAAGCTGGCGGGCATCGCGGGCAAGGTGCCGCTCGGAAAACGCTTCACGACGGCCGACGAGATCGCCGACACGGCCGTATTCCTGCTGTCGGCACGCGCATCGCACACGACGGGCCAGTGGCTGTTCGTCGACGGCGGTTATACGCATCTCGACCGTGCGATCAGCTGAGGGCAGCGCTCCATGCAACCCGACCCGAACCTGACTGCCGCGCCGCCGCTGATCGCATTGACCGGCATCGGCAAGCGCTTCCCGGGCGTGCAGGCGCTCGACGATTGCCGTTTCGACCTGCGTGCCGGCGAAGTGCATGCGCTGATGGGCGAGAACGGCGCCGGCAAGTCGACGCTGATGAAGATCCTCGCGGGCGTGTACCAGCGCGACGACGGCGAGATCCGGATGGACGGCCATGCGGTGGAAATCGCCGATCCGCGCGCCGCGCAGGCGCTCGGGATCGGCATCATCCATCAGGAACTGAACCTGATGAACCACCTGAGCGTCGCGCAGAACATCTTCATCGGCCGCGAGCCGCGCGGCCGCTTCGGCGTGTTCGTCGACGAAGACACGCTGAATCGCGATGCCGCCGCGATCTTCCAGCGGATGCGGCTCGATCTCGACCCGCGCACGCCGGTCGGCCGGCTGACGGTTGCGAAGCAGCAGATGGTCGAGATCGCGAAGGCGCTGTCGTTCGACTCGCGCGTGCTGATCATGGACGAGCCGACCGCCGCGCTCAACAACGCGGAGATCGCCGAGCTGTTTCGCATCATCCGCGACCTGCGCGCGAACGGTGTCGGCATCGTCTATATCTCGCACAAGATGGACGAGCTGCGCCAGATCGCCGATCGCGTGACCGTGATGCGCGACGGCAAGTACGTCGCGACCGTGCCGATGGCGGATACGTCGATGGACGCGATCATCGCGATGATGGTCGGCCGCCAGCTCGCGACGGAATTCCGCACGCCGCCCGATACGTCCGCGAACGACGTCGCGCTCGAAGTGCGCGGGCTGTCGCGCGGCCGCGCGATCCGCGACGTCGGCTTCACGCTGCGGCGCGGCGAGATCCTCGGCTTCGCGGGGCTGATGGGCGCAGGCCGCACCGAAGTCGCGCGCGCGGTGTTCGGCGCCGACCCGATCGACGCCGGCGAGATCCGCGTGCACGGCAAGACCGTGACGATCCGCACGCCGGCTGATGCGGTGAAGCACGGCATCGGCTATCTGTCCGAGGATCGCAAGCACTTCGGGCTCGCGGTCGGGATGGACGTGCAGAACAACATCGCCATGTCGAGCATGCGTCGTTTCGTGCGCCGTGGCGTGTTTCTCGACGCGCGCGCGATGCGCGACACCGCACACGCGTATGTGCGGCAGCTCGCGATCCGCACGCCGTCGGTCGCGCAGCCCGCGCGCCTTTTGTCGGGCGGCAACCAGCAGAAAATCGTGATCGCGAAGTGGCTGCTGCGCGACTGCGACATCCTGTTCTTCGACGAGCCGACGCGCGGCATCGACGTCGGCGCGAAGAGCGAGATCTACAAGCTGCTCGACGCGCTGGCCGCCGACGGCAAGGCGATCGTGATGATCTCGTCGGAACTGCCCGAGGTGCTGCGCATGAGCCACCGGATTCTCGTGATGTGCGAGGGGCGCGTGACCGGCGAGCTGCGCGCGGCCGACGCCACGCAGGAAAAGATCATGCAGCTCGCGACGCAGCGCGAGTCGACCGTGTTGTCCTGATTCAGACGCCGATCCATACGCCTATCCGATCATGTCCAACGATACGCATCCCGTTCCGCCCCTCGCGTCCGCCGATACGCCTGCCGGCGCATCGAGCCTGAAGTCGCGCTTCTTCAACCCCGCCGCGCGCCAGAAGCTGCTCGCGTTCGCGAGCCTCGTGCTGCTGATCGTGTTCTTCAGCTTCGCGTCGCCGAACTTCCTCGAAGTCGACAACCTCGTCACGATCCTGCAGGCCACCGCCGTGAACGGCGTGCTGGCGGTCGCGTGCACCTACGTGATCATCACGTCGGGCATCGACCTGTCGGTCGGCACGCTGATGACGTTCTGCGCGGTGATGGCCGGCGTCGTGCTGACGAAGTGGGGCATGCCGCTGCCGCTCGGGATCCTGGCCGCGCTGTTTTTCGGCGCGCTGTCGGGTTGCGTATCGGGCTTCGTGATCGCGAAGATGAAGGTGCCGCCGTTCATCGCGACGCTTGGCATGATGATGCTGCTCAAGGGGCTGTCGCTGGTGATTTCGGGCACGCGGCCGATCTACTTCAACGACACGCCGGGCTTCACGTCGATCGCGCAGGATTCGCTGATCGGCAACCTCATTCCCGCGCTGCCGATCCCGAATGCGGTGCTGATCCTGTTCCTCGTCGCGATCGGCGCATCGATCGTGCTGAACCGCACGATCTTCGGCCGTTACACGTTCGCGCTCGGCAGCAACGAGGAGGCGCTGCGGCTGTCCGGCGTGAACGTCGATGCGTGGAAGATCGCGGTGTACACGTTCAGCGGCGCGGTGTGCGGGATCGCCGGGCTGCTGATCGCGTCGCGGCTGAACTCCGCGCAGCCGGCGCTCGGGCAGGGCTACGAGCTCGATGCGATCGCGGCCGTCGTGATCGGCGGCACGTCGCTGTCGGGCGGCGCGGGCAGCATCGTCGGCACCATCATCGGCGCGTTCATCATGAGCGTGCTGACCAACGGCCTGCGCATCATGTCGGTCGCGCAGGAATGGCAGACGGTCGTGACGGGCGTGATCATCATCCTGGCCGTCTACGTCGACATCCTGCGCCGGCGGCGCCGCTGACACACGTATGCACGCAGGCATGTGCTTCACTGCCGGTTCCGGCCGGCGTTCCAGTCGTTCCAGTCGATACGAAAAAAGGAGACGCGAAGTGATCAGGAGCAAGGTGTTGAACGCGATCGTCGGGCTGACGTTCGCCGTCGGCGTCACGGCCGGTGCGCACGCGCAGGAAGCCTACATCCCGCTGATCTCGAAGGGCTTCCAGCATCAGTTCTGGCAGGCCGTGAAATCGGGCGCGACGCAGGCCGCGAAGGACTACAAGGTGAAGGTGACGTTCGAAGGGCCGGAAACCGAGGCGATGGTCGACAAGCAGATCGACATGCTGTCGGCCGCGATCGCGAAGAAGCCGGCCGCGCTCGGCTTCGCGGCACTCGACAGCAAGGCCGCGCTGCCGCTCCTGAAGAAGGCGCAGGCCGAGAAGATCCCGGTGATCGCGTTCGACTCGGGCGTCGACAGCGACATCCCGGTGACGACGGCCGCGACCAACAACAAGGCCGCCGCCGCGCTGGCCGCCGACAAGCTCGCCGCGCTGATCGGCGACGAGGGCGAAGTGGCCGTGGTCGCGCACGACCAGACGAGCCGCACCGGCATCGACCGCCGCGACGGTTTTCTCGAGCGGATGAAAGCGGCGCACCCGAAGGTGCAGGTCGTGACCGTGCAGTACGGCGAAGGCGACCAGCTGAAGTCGACCGAGGTGACGAAGTCGATCCTGCAGGGGTACCCGAAGCTCAAGGGGCTGTTCGGCACCAACGAAGGCTCGGCGATCGGCGTGGTCAACGGCGTGCGTGAAATGAAGCGCAAGGTCGTGATCGTCGGCTACGATTCGGGCAAGCAGCAGAAGGACGCGATCCGCAGCGGGCTGATGGCCGGCGCGATCACGCAGAACCCGATCGGGATCGGCTACAAGACGGTCGAGGCGGCCGTGAAGGCGATCAAGGGCGAGAAGCTGCCGAAGGTCATCGACACCGGTTTCTACTGGTACGACAAGACCAATATCGACGATCCGAAGATCGCGGCGGTGCTGTACGACTGAACGCCGTGCCACGGCGCCGCCGCGCGCGGCGCGTAGCGTGTGCGGCGGCGCGGGCGGGCGGCCGGAGCAGAACACGAGGACACCATGGGCGCAGTGCGTATCGATTCCCATCAGCACTTCTGGCGTTATCGCGCGGCCGACTATCCGTGGATCGGCCCCGGCATGGAGGTGCTCGCGCACGACTACCTGCCCGACGCGTTGCGGCCGCTGATGCATGCGCAGGCGCTCGGCGCATCGATCGCGGTGCAGGCGCGCGCCGGGCGCGACGAGACCGCGTTCCTGCTCGATCTCGCCCGCGACGATACGCACATCGCGGCGGTGGTCGGCTGGGAGGATCTCGCCGCGCCGCAGCTTGCCGAGCGCGTCGCCGAATGGCGCAGCCCGAAGCTGCGCGGCTTCCGGCACCAGCTGCAGGACGAAGCCGACGCCGGCGCGTTCGTCGCCGATCCCGACTTCAACCGCGGCATCGCGTGGCTGCAGGCGAACGGTTACGTGTACGACGTGCTCGTGTTCGAGCGCCAGTTGCCGGACGTGCAGGCGTTCTGTGCACGGCACGACGCGCACTGGCTCGTGCTCGATCACGCCGGCAAGCCCGCGCTGGCCGAATTCGAGCGCGACGAATCGGCGCTCGCGCGCTGGCGCGCCGCGTTGCGCGAGCTGGGCGCGCTGCCGCACGTCGCGTGCAAGCTGTCGGGGCTCGTGACGGAAGCGGACTGGACGCGCGGCCTGCGCGGGAAGGACGTCCGGCATATCGAGCAGTGCCTCGACGCGGCGCTCGACGCGTTCGGCCCGCAGCGGCTGATGTTCGGTTCGGACTGGCCGGTGTGCCTGCTGGCCGCGTCGTATGACGAAGTCGCATCGATCGTCGAGCGTTGGGCCGAGTCGCGGCTGTCGGCGGCCGAGCGCAGCGCGCTGTGGGGCGGGACGGCGGCGCGTTGTTACGCGGTGCCGGGCGACGCGAAGCGCGGCATATAAAATAGGCGCGAACGGCCCGTGCGCTTCGCCGGGCCGTCCGCAATGCAACCGATCACCAGCATCAACGTATGTCCATCCAGCCGATCCAGAACCGCCGCCTGTACCAGCAGATCGCCGACAAGCTCAGTGCGATGATCGAGTCCGGCGATTTTCCGCCGGGCAGCTACCTGCCGCCCGAGCGCGAACTGGCCGAACAGTTCGGCGTGTCGCGCACGTCGGTGCGTGAAGCGCTGATCGCGCTCGAAGTGAGCGGGCTCGTCAGCGTGCGCGTCGGCGACGGCGTGAAGGTGCGCCACCCCGAAACGGCCGCCGCACCCGAACCCGCGCCCGACCTGGCAGCGAAGGCCGCGCCGTTCACGGTCATCGAGATCGATCCCGAACTCGGCATCGCACTCGATCTCGATACCGAAATCCCGCCGTTCGCGCTGTTGCAGGCGCGCCGGCTGATCGAGCCGGAAGCCGCGTCACTTGCCGCGAAGCATGGCTCCGACGAGCAGATCGAAGGCATCCACGAGGCGTTCCTGCGCAACCAGGAAGACAACCGCAGCGGTTCGCTCACGCATCCGGGCGACCGGCTGTTTCATATCCGCATCGCGGAAGCGAGCGACAACGCCGCGTACGCGCTGATGATCAAGCAGCTGCTCGCGCACAAGTACGACCTGATGTTCCAGCGGCTGCAGTCGCTGTACATGCCGAACGACATGCCGCACCGATCGGAACTGGAACACCGCGCGATCCTCGATGCGATCCGCGCGCGCGACCCGGACGCCGCGCGCCGCGCGATGGCCGAGCACCTCGACGAAGTGATCCGCATCTTCGGGCGCGCGCTCGACTGAGCGCGCGTCGATGCGCTGCGCGGTCAGAAGCGATCCGCGCGATACGGCGCCGGATCGGTGAACGGCGCTTCGCCCGTCATCATCTCGGCCAGCAGGCGGCCCGTGACGGGGCCGAGCGTCAGCCCGTGATGGTTGTGCCCGAACGCGAACCACAGCCCGCGATGCGCGGGCGCGGGGCCGATCACCGGGCGCATGTCGGGCGTGCACGGCCGGAAGCCGAGCCACGGTTGCGGGTCGAGCCGCTCGCCGAAACCGAACACGGGGCGCGCGACGCGTTCCGCCCGTTCGAGCTGCACGCCGGTCGGCGGCACGCGGCGGCGCGCGATCTCGACACCGGTCGTCAGCCGCAGCCCGCGCTTCATCGGCGCAATCACGTAGCCGTATTCGCGATCGACGATCGGCGCCGACGGCACGCCGCGCGCGGACGGCGCGTAATGCATGTGATAGCCGCGCTTCTCGCGCAGCGGGATCTTGTAGCCGAACTTGCCGAACACGGTGTCGGACCACGGGCCGAGCGCGACGACGACAGCCGGCGCGGCGGCCGTGCCGTCCTGCGTGTTCACTTGCCAGCCGGGCGAGCGTGCGTCGAGGCTAGCGGCGTCGCCGGTCAGCAGCGTGCCGCCGCCTTGCACGAACAGATGCGCATACGCTTTGACGAGCGCGGCCGGATCGACGACGCTTTTCGGATCGAGCCAGTGCAACGCGCCGCAGAAGCCGGGGGCGAGGCTCGGTTCGTGCGCGAGCAGCGCGGCGGCATCGAGCGGCGTGATGCCGAGCCCGTGGCGGCGCGCGGTAAGGCCGGCATCGGCGACGCCGCGTTCGAATGCGGCGGGCGTGCGGAACGCTTCCAGCCAGCCGTTCGCGCGGATCAGTTCGCCGGCACCGGCCCGTGCGATCAGCGCGTCGTGCTCGACGATGCAGCGTTCGATCAGCGGCAGCATGTCGCGTGAAGCTGCCGCGTGGCGCAGCGGCGCCGATTCCCACCAGAAACGCGCGAGCCACGGCGCGAACGCGGGCAGCGACGCGCTGTGCCAGTAGAGATCGGTCGAGCGGTTCAGCGCGTAGCGCATCAGCGTGAACGGGCTGCGCGGGAACGGATACGGCTCGACCGACGAGCGCTCGATCAGCCCCGCGTTGCCGAAGCTCGTGCCTTCGCCGGGCGCGCCGCGATCGACGAGGGCGACCTTGCGTCCGCGATCCTGCAGGTGCAGTGCGACGGAGACGCCGACGATGCCGGCGCCGAGAACGATGACGTCGAAGTCCATGGGTGGTGGTGAGTGACGGTTAGCCGGGCGAGCGCGAGATCGTGGCGGTTGTTTCGCCCGAACGGGAATTCGTTCGAACTGCAAGCATACTCGCGACGGCGCGGGGCGTGTTGCGGGCTGCGAGTTGTCGGCCGCTCGCGCGTCAGATCTCGATTCCGTGTTCCAGGAGCCGGGTGCGCAGCTCCTCGCGATGATCGCGTGCAACCGTCGCCAGCAGGCGTGTTGCTTGCGGCGTGTCGAGCATCGCGCGCTGCGCCGCGCCGGGGCGCGTCCACATCGAGACGGGATTGCGCAGCCACGTTTGCAGGTCGCGCGTCAGCGCGTCGTCCGGATCGTCCGGTTGCTCATTGCGCGCGGCAATCAGCACGATGCACACGAGACTGTCCCACTGATCCCGTGAGCAGATCGCACGTGCGGCATGGCGATCGCCGTATCGCTCGAGCACCTGTTCGATTTGCGCGAGCGAGACGAATGCACCTTGCTCGCACAGGCGCACCGCGGTTTTGCGAATCCTGCGGGCGGGGTCCAGCAGCGCGCGCGCGGCCACCTCGTCCCGGATCGATGGCGACAGCCGAGCCAGCAGCACGAGTGCGTGCGCACGAACCGGGCTGCGCGCATCCGTCGAGAACCGCTCCATCGTCGCTATCGCGGCGGGCGCGCGCAGTTCGGCGAGCAACGACAGCGCCGCGCGAACCCGGGTACCGGACAACGTGCCCGTATCGAGCAGCGCAACGCAGCGGTCCGCGACATTCCGGCCGAGTTCGGTGAGCAACCGGGCCGCCGCGGCGCGCAAGCTGCTTTGCGAATCGAGCGTTGACCGCCACAGGAACGCCTCGGCGCCGTCGTCGATGCCTTGGTCGATCATGTAAGCGAGTGCGGCGCGGCGAACCGGGCCGAACGGGGAGTCGGCCGCGAGATCGATGCAGCGCATGCGATCGCTTGCCGGCACGTCGTCGAGCATCGCCACCGCCCGTCGGGCGAGCACGATGTCGCCGGAGGTCAGGCCGTGCGTGACCAGTTCGGCAGCCGGCAGGATCCGGTGATCGAATGCCACGAGGCAAGCGATGCGTCGAAGCTGGAAGTCCGGGGCGTGCATCGCGTCGACGATCGTATCGACGCCGCCTGTCTGCACCAGCCGCTGTTCGAATGCGTGCAGCCATGGACCGTGATCTTCGCGCGTGGCCGATGTGAGCTGGCGCAACGACGGAAGCAGTGCGGCGAAGTACCTGGGCGGCACGGTCGCGAGCAGTGTGACGAGTGCGTTCGTCGCGGCGCGCCGCACTTCGGGCACCCAGTCGTTGATGCGTGCGGCAATCGGTTCGAGCAGCGCGCTGTCGCCAAGCTCGACCGCGCGGGCGATCGCCGCTTCGCGAACATAGCCCGAGTAATGACCGATCGCCTGCGTGAGCAGCGCGACGTCGCGGCTCGCGGCGATCTTCTGCAGCGCGTCGGCGAGCGGCATCGCCTGGCCTTGCTGCAAGTAGACCGTGTGCGAGGGCGCCGTGGACGGTGGCCGCGCGCCGAAAATCCTGGCGATGAGGTTCATTGGAATCAGCGAGGTGAGATGACGTGCAGTTTCGTCGGAAGAATCGACGGTGCCGGCCATTCTACGTCAGTGGCTTTCTCGGCAGCGGGCCGTCACCGGATGCGACGGCCCGCGTTCGAGCGAATGCCCGGCCGCGTGCGTCGCGTGCTCGCTACGCCATTGCGAACGGCGCATCGCAAGACATCCCGTTGCGGCCGGTCCGTTCGTACCGAGGCAATCCACGATGCAACCGGTGCGCCAATCCGCCGATCAATGCTGCGGCGCCGACGCTGAATCGAAGACGATGTTCGCAGTCACGCGCAGCGTCGCGAGCAAGCCGCATTCAGCGTGCTTGCCCCGCTTCCCAGCGGGTGTTTCCCACTGGTGGATCACGCGGATTTTTACCTAAGATGAAGCAATCGTGCGCGTGATACGGTGCCTGCTCGCGCACGGAGGGAGGCGGGAGGCAGCGCCGGAGCGACGCCAGCGGATGTTGCCATCATGGATGCGAAAGTGTGCGCGGCGGCTGCCGGTTTTGCGACGGCAACGACGCCAACGTGCGCGGCGGCGATCGCCGCGCGGAAGACGGGCCGGCCCGGCCGTACCGCTTCACTGCGCCACGCACTTCTCGCAATCGTTTGCGTTCTGGGGGCGGCGCCGGCCGTGCTCGCGGGGGTTCCCGCCGACGCGGACAGTCTGCCCGACACTATGCACATCGCCGCCGCCGCAAGCCCTGCCGATTCCGCGGCGACACCCGATCACGCCGTTTTGTCACACGACTCCGCCGTGCGTCAGGTCGTGCTCGGCATCGTCAGCTTCACGCGCTGGCCGACCATGCCCGTTCGTCTGCACCTGTGCGTCACCGGCCGCCCCGACTACGCGCGCGGCCTGACCGATACGCTGCAGGCCGGCTCGACGCTGCTCGACGTGCAGCACGTCCGCTTCGACGATCCGTCGCTCGGCATCGCGTGCGACGTCGTGTATCTCGGCACCTTGAACAACGACGAGAGAACGCGCGTCAGGAGCGCGCTGGCCGGCCATCCGGTCCTGACGATCGCGGAGCACGATCCGTCCTGCACCGCGGGCGGCATGTTCTGTCTCAATGTCGACGGCGATCGCGTGTCGTTCGACATCAATCTCGATGCGGTGGCGCGCAGCGGCGTGCGCGTGCATCCGAACGTGCTGAATCTCGCACGACGGCCGGGGGCGCCATGATGCGGCCCTTGCTCCACCTGCCCCCTTCGCGCATGCCGCGCCCCACGCTGCAAAGCGTGCTGCGCCGCGCGCACCTGCGCCTCGCGTTCGTCGCCGTCGCGATGGCGGCCGTGTCGTTGATCGTCGTCGCCGTGATCGCGTTGCGTGCGTATGCCGGCAACAACCTGAACCTGCTGGCCCGCTCGCTCGGTTATACGGTCGAGGCGGCGCTCGTGTTCGGCGATCGCGTCGCGGCGAACGAGGCGATCGGGATGATCGCGAGCGAGGAAGACGTCGCGCAGGTCGTCGTCACCGACAGCAACGGCCAGCCGTTCGCGACGTGGCAGCTGCCGGCCGGCAACGGGATCGCGCGGCTCGAGCGCATCGTGGCCGACGTCGCGCTGCCCGGGCCCGTGGCGGTGCCGGTCGTGCATGACGGCATCGTCGTCGGGCAGGTCGTCGTGCGCGGCCGCGGGCACCAGTTCTTCGGCTTCCTGCTCGGCGGCATCGGCGGCATTCTCGGTTGCCTGGCCGTCAGCGTGTTCGGCGCGTATGTGAGCTCGAAACGCCTGCTGCGCAACATCGTCGCACCGCTGCGTGCGCTCGCCGGCGTCGCGCACGCGGTGCGGCGCGAACGGGCATTCGCGCGGCGCGTCGAACCGGCGGCGATCGCGGAACTGAACGAGCTCGGCGACGACTTCAATGCGCTGCTCGACGAATTCGAAGACTGGCAGAACACGCTGCGCGACGAAAACGCGTCGCTCGAACACAAGGCGACGCACGATGCGCTCACCGGGCTGCCCAATCGCGTGCAGTTCGAGTCGCGCCTGGCGCGCGCGCTCGGCGACGCGAATGCGACGGGCCAGCGGGTCGCGATCCTGTATCTCGACTGCGACCGCTTCAAGGAGATCAACGATTGTCTCGGTCACGATGCCGGCGACGCGGTGCTGATCGGCGTCGCGTCGCGGCTGCGCACGCAGGTGCGCGAGACCGATCTGGTTGCCCGCCTCGGCGGCGACGAATTTGCGGTGATGCTGGCGGGCGTGCCCGAAGCGGGCAGCGTGTGCCGGATCGCCGACGAGATATTGTCCGGCATGGCGCCGTCGATCGAGCTGTCCGACGGCCGCATGGTGGCCACCATGATGAGTGCCGGCGTAGCGCTGTATCCCGACCACGCATCGGACGCGAGCGGTTTGCTGCGCGCGGCGGATGCAGCGATGTACCGGGCCAAGCGCGCCCGGCCAGGCTCGTGGCAGCTGGCCGAAGGTGTCGCGGGACCGGTTTGATCGATTGCTTCGCGCTGCGGGCGAGGCCGCAGCCGCGGATGACAACAAGCGCGTCCGGCGCGGGCGCACTCGAAGGGGATGCGAAATGAACCACTCGTTTCCTGTGGGCATCAGGCGTGCGTGCGCCTGGGGTGCGCTGCTGCTGTGCATGCTGCTGGGCGGCTGCAAGACGCCACCGCTTCATCGCGGGCTGACGCAGACGCAGGTCACGGCGCTCAAGTCGGCCGGTTTCCAGGAAACCCAGCAGGGTTTCGAATTCGGCTCGACCGGGCCGATCCTGTTCGATTTCGATCGCTACAACCTCAAGCCCGATGTGCGGCGGATCGTCGAGCGGATCGGGCGCACGCTCCATTCGGCGGGGATCAACGGGGTGCGGGTCTATGGTTATACGGACGAAGAGGGCGTGGACGACTACGACGTCGAGTTGTCGCGTCGGCGTGCCGAGGTGGTGGCGATCGAACTCGTCGATCTCGGGCTGGACCCGAAGCGCATCGCGGTCGTCGGGAAAGGGAAGCTCGACCCGGTGGGCGACAACCGGACACCGGCGGGCCGCGCGCAGAACCGGCGGGCGGCGATCGTGGTTTCGCCGCGATGAGGCTTCGTTTCGGCGGGGCGGCGCGGCGCGTGCCGCGGAATGCCGGGCGTTCGCTCCCCGCGAACAGCCGATCGTCATGCCCCTGACATGCTGACGTGGCGCATTACCGGGTGAAGCAGTCTTCGACGACCGGATGGCGCTGCTCGACGCATTCGAGCCGGTGCTTTCACGTGCCCGGACGAAATCGCCCCGCCGGCTCCTCGAATACTTCCTCGCCATGGGGCGTCGAGGGCGATCCTGCCCCGGAATCCCGCTGCCAGCCTGGTTTCCCGATTTTCGGGGCGCGAGCGTAAACGTTTGCGAGTGGCTTCCGCGCTGTCGGAATTTGTCCTACATTATCGGGGCTTCGGGCCGGCCAGCCGGCCTACGGAACCTGAGATCATACGCAAGGAACAAGAATGAGTTTCGCTCCGAACGGGGGTATTCCCAATGGTTTGGGCGGCGGCGGGCTGGGCTCGTTGAGCGCGCTCGGCGGCCTGGCAGGCCCGGTTGCGTCGAGTGTCGCCGGCAGCCTCGGGCCGCTCGCGGGGCTGGCCGGGCACGTCGACACCGTCCAGCGCGCGATGCAGCTCGCGCAGACCGGCTTCTCGCTGATGGACAAGACGCCCGGCGCGATCGCCGAGGCGATCAACGGCGCCGCCAACCCCGCGCGCCTGACCCAGCTCAACCGCTACGTGACGCTCGATACGCCGCTCGGCCCGGATGTGCTGCTGGTCAGCGCCGCCGTCGTCGACGAGCACGTGAACCGGTTGCCCGAGATCCACCTCGACCTGCTGTCCCATCGCCACGACCTGCGCCCGGAAGACCTGATCGGCCAGCAGGTCAAGATCCGGTTCGACCAGCAGGCGCGCCTGTCGACGCTCGAGCGCGTCGTCGCATCGGGTACCGGCGACAACGACCGCTACTTCGACGGCTACGTGGCGTCGTTCGACCGCGCGGGCAACCCCGGGAACGTCACGCAGTATCACCTGACGGCGGTGCCGTGGTTCTGGTTCCTGACGCGCTCGACCGACTGCCGGATCTTCCAGAACAAGACCGCGCAGGACGTCCTCACCGAGATCTTCCAGGAGCACGGGTTTTCCGACTTCGTGTTCGATATCCGGACGAGCCAGAAGCCGCTCGAGTATGTCGTGATGTACCAGGAGAGCTACTACAACTTCTGCGCGCGGCTGATGGAGCAGGAGGGGCTCGTCTGGACGCACCGCTACGAGAAGGACAAGCACTTCCTGGTGATCGGCGATTCGAACCTGCTGTTCCGCCCGATCGACGGGCTCGCCACGGTGCCGTTCGCGGCGACCGAGGCGAGTGAGGACAGCGGGATCGATCAGTTGCACGAAGGCCGGCGCTTCGGCGTCGGCAAGGTCACGTTCCGCGACTTCAACCACCAGAACCCGTCGTCGCCGCTGATGCTAGTGGAGGCCGGGCCGCAGAACCTCAAGCATGCGCGGCTCGACGCGACCGAGCGGTTCGAGCACCAGTCGCTGTACGACCACGGCGATGACGGCAACCGTTACGCCCGTTTTGCGATGGAGGCCGAGGAGGCGCAGGCCCACCGCTATACCGGCGGCGGCTACGCGTGGCGCATGACCACGGCGGGCGCGGTCACCGTGGCGAATCACCCGGTGCTCGAGAACAACCAGGAGTACGTGATCCTGCACGTGCGTCACGAGGCGGTGAACGACTACACGCAGCACAGCGCGAAGCTGCCTTACCGCAACAGCTTCGCGCTGCTGCCGAAGAAGGTGCCGTATCGCGCGCCGCGCGGCACGCCGAAGCCGGTGATTCACGGCACGCAGTCGGCGATCGTCGTCGGGCCGAAGGGCGAGGAAATCTATACCAACGGCAGCGCGGTGAAGGTGCATTTTCCGTGGGACCGGCGCGGCAAGAAGGACGGGTCCGATTCGATGTGGGTGCGCGTGTCGCAACCGTGGGCCGGCGACGGCTGGGGTGCGGCCGCGATTCCGCGGATCAAGCAGGAGGTGCTCGTCGCGTTCAACCAGGGCGATCCGGACAACCCGGTGATCGTCGGCCGCGTGTTCAACGGCGAGCAAGGCAACCCGTATCACGGCGCGGCCGGCCAGACGATGGGGATCAAGAGCCAGACGCACAAGGGGCAGGGGTCGAACGAGATCCGCATGACCGACACGAACGGCATGCAGGAATTCTTCATGCACGCGCAGAAGGACATGAACACCGTCGTCGAGAACAACGAGACGCACAAGGTGCTGGGGCCGATGCGTACCGTGCTGGTGGCCACCGGCAGCGAAGAGAAGCAGATTCCGCAGGGCAACCTGACCGAGACGATCGCCGAGAAGCGCAGCACGACCGCGACCACCGTCGAGGTGACGACGCCGGCCAAGGACGGGGGCGGCGGCACGCAGGTTTACATGGCCGAGCGAGGCATCCTGCTGAAGGTGATGGACAGCTCGATCTCGCTTGCGCCGGAAGGCATTCGCCTCGAACACAAGGGCTCCGTGATCCTGATGACCGACGACGGCGTGATGGTCAACGGCAAGCGCATCGATCTCAACAAATAAAACGAACGAAACCAGCCATGCACTACGCAATTCACGAAGGCACTTTTGAACTGCCGGACGCGGCGCTTGATCGTACGGTCAACATCCTGATGATGAACGCCGGCCCCGGCGGCCTCAATCTCGTGATCGCTCGCGGGCGCTTGCGTGACGGGGAGAATCTCGACGCGTTCGTCGCGCGCGAATGGGAAGTGGCGTCGCGCGATGCCAGGATGCTGACCGAGAAAGCACGCCGGCCCGTGACGGTGGCGGGTCGTGCGGGCGTCCAGATCGACTCCACGCACGAACGGGACGGCCGGCTCTGGCATCAGGTGCAGACCATGTTTCCGTCGGACGACGCCGGCCGCGTGCTGGTGATGACGTTGACCAGCGCGGCACCGCTGACCGACGAGCAGCAGGCGATCGCCGACCGCATGCTGGCCAGTTTCCAGCCGCGCGCGGCGCGACCGACCCTGCTCGGGCCGGGTGACGCGTCGTGAGCGCGGAAAACTTCGCGGCCGCTCGCTTCGAAGATCCGATCCAGCACACGTCGTTTCTGGGTGAGCTGGTCGGTACGGTCGGGTCGGTGGTCGGCGGTGCCATCGTCGGCGCATTGGTGGCGGAGGCGATGGAGGGGCTGATATTCGCCGGCCTCGCCGCGCTCGAGATCGGCACGGCCGGGCTGGCGACGCCGCTCGTCATCGCGATCGGCGTCGGCGTGGCCGTTGGCTCGGGCGCGCTGATGGAAGCGAGCGGGATGAACGAAGCCATCGACGACGGCGCGAAGGCGCTGGCCAATTCGATGGTGCCGCCCGAGATCAAGGGCAAGATCGCAAGCGGATCGGGGAACGTTTACGTCAACAACAAGAAGGCGGCGCGGGCGGCGAAGCCGGGCGATCTCGATACCGTTGCGTGTACCGATCATCCCGGGCCGCAGATGATTGCCGATGGGTCGGGGAGTGTTTACATCAACGATCAACCGGCCGCGCGGGTCGGGGACAAGACCACTTGCGACGGGACGATTGCCGAAGGTTCGGACAACGTTTTCATCGGCGGCGGCACGCAGCGGGTGAGGGACGTGAAGTCGGCTACCCGGCTCGGATGGCTGGGAGCGGCGCTGGGAATTGCGCTCGCGGTTTGCGGGCGCGGGAAGATGAGCTGGGGGCAGTTCCTGAAGAGCAAGGTGCCGTGTCTTGCGGTGAATTTTGCGGCGGGTGCGTTCGGTACCTGGCTGGGTAGCCTTGCGAGGCCGTCGGCAGGGCATCCGGTCAATGTCATTACCGGCAGCAAGGTTCTCGACGGCACGGACGATACCGACTTCGTACTGCCCGGGCCGTTGCCGATCGTGTGGCAGCGTTTCTATAGCAGCCTCGATGATCGTGCCGACAGCCTGTTCGGGACGGGATGGAGCGTGCCGATCAACGTCGAACTGCGGCTCGCGCGTGAACACGGCGAGGTTCAGTCGATCACTTACTGGGACGAGCAGGGGCGCGATATCGTGTTCCCGGCCGTGTCGCCGGGTGAGAGTCACTTCAGCGTGCCTGAAGGCATTTACCTGATCTGCACCGCGGGTGGCCACTATGTGGTCGAGACGGTCGATGGTGTGTATCGCGATTTCGGTCGTGCCCGGAGCGATGCGGGTGACGAGACGCTCAAGCTGTGGCGTCTCGAGGATCGCAATGGCAACTGGATCGAGGTGGAGCAGGAAGCGGCCGGTGAGGTCGTGCGGCCGGCACGACTGCATGACAGCGCTGGGCGCGTCGTGGCGTTCGCCTACGACAAGTCGCACCCTCGACGCATCGCCGCGATCGAGCTGACGCGTGGCGTGGACGGTGAGCAACCCGACACGCTGGTGCGTTACGCGTACAACGATGCTGGCGAGCTGGTTGCCGTTACCGACCGCAGCGGCTATATCGCGCGACGTTTCGCGTACGAGCGTGGGCTGATGGTTCAGCACACGTTGCGCGGCGGCTTGCAGTGTTTCTATGCGTGGGAGGGTGTTGGGCGCGATGCGCGTGTCGTGCGCCACTGGACCAACGACGGCGAAGCGTATACGTTCAACGCGGATCTCGCGCAGCGTACGGTGACGATCACCGATCAGATCGGCCGCGTGACGCAGTGGACGTGGAACGAGGATCAGCAGCCGACGAGTCATACGGATGCCGAAGGCCATGTGTGGCGGTTGGAGTGGAACGCGAAGCGGCAGTTGGTCAGTACGACTGATCCGGCAGGGAACACGACCCGCTTCGAATATGACGAGCGCGGGCGGCAGACGCAGCGCATAGACGCACTCGGTCAGGTTGAGCGCACCGAATGGAATGGGCACTACGACCTGCCCGTCGCGGAAACCGATCCGGCCAACTCGCGCTGGATCTACCGCTACGACGATCGCGGCAACCTGACGATGATGCGCGATCCGGCGGGCTTCGCGACCGAGTATCACCGGGATGAACGCGGGTTGGTACACACGATCCGCGATGCGCGGGGTGGTTACAAGTTCCTCGAATGGAATGGCCGCGCGCAGTTGACCTCGTACACGGATTGTTCAGGCAAGGTCACGCGGTTTGCATACGATGCGCGAGGTACGCTTGCGCGCGTGACCGACGCGATGGGCCAGTCCACCGTCTATGAAACGGATGCAATGGGGAGGGTCACGGGGATCGGGACGGCCGACGGTGCGCGGCAGATGTTTCGATACGATGCGGCCGGGCGGCTCGTCGAGGTCGTTGATGCGAATCAGCGCAGCACGCGTTATGAACTCAATCCGCGGGGATTGCTGGTATCACGTACGGATGCGGCTGATCGTGTCGTGCGATTCGGGTACGACGATGCGTTCCGGTTGGCGAGTTTGACCAACGAGAATCGCGAGACGTATCGCTTCCAGTATGACCGTCGCGATCTGGTTTCTGCGCAGATCGGACTGGATGGTCACAAGCGTACGTACGAATATGACGTGTGTGGCCAAGGCACGAGTGTCCGGGATGGACAGGTCGAGACGCGATACGAGCGCGACGCGATCGGTCGACTGACGGCGAAGCAAGCCGCGCATGAGCGGTGTGAATACCTGTACGACAAGGCGAGCCGAATCACATCCGCCGAGTTGTACACGCTGGCTGCTCGCGGCCCGTCGCTGAAGAATCGGGTCAGCTTGAAATACGGCGCTCGCGGTGAGGTCGTCGAGGAATACACACCGACCGGCTGGCTCGCGCATACCTATGATGAACTCGGCAATCGCGTCAGCACCACGATCTCCGGTGAGCGCACGATCGACTGGCTGCATTACGGGTCGGGACATGTGCACCAGATTCGCGTTGACGGTGCTGCGGTCGCCGACATGGAACGCGATGATCTGCATCGCGAGGTGCTGCGAACGCAGGGCAAGCTGACCAGTCATTTCGGATATGACGCGGTAGGCCGTCGTGCACGGCACGCTGCGCAGCGGGGCCATGCGGCTGATGACCTGCTTGCGAAGCAGTGGCAATACGACGCAGCGGGCGACGTGATCCAGAAGCGCGATCAGCGTTATGGCACGACGAACTATCGGTATGACCCGACGGGTCGCATTGAACAGGCGGCGGGGCCGGGATTGCCGTCGGAGGTGTTTCGCTGGGATGCGGCGGCTAACCTGGTGTCGAGCGATCACCCGGGTGGCTACGTCGAGCACAACCGGCTCAAGATGTTCGAGGACAAGCGCTTCGAGTATGACGTTTATGGTCGGCTGGTTCGCAAGGTGAGTGGTCATGGGCCGGCTAAAGAGCTGGCGCTTGAATACGACGATTGGAACCAGCTCAAGACTGTCGTAACGAAGGACCGGCTTGGAATCTCGACGACGCATTTCGAGTACGACGCGTTCGGCCGGCGGGTTCGGAAGCTCAATGGCAGTTATGCGAGTACGGATTTCCTGTGGGACGGCATGCGGTTGGTGCAGGAGACGTATCATGACCGTCAGGGTGAGGAAGCGCTGACGTATTTGTATGAGGCTAATAGCTATGTGCCGCTTGCGCGGATCGATCAGGGGAGGGCTGCGGCTAACGATGCCGAGGCGAGGGATGCGGTCTATTATTTCCACAACGATGTTTCGGGGCTGCCGGAGGAGTTAACCGACGCAGGTGGAGATCTGGTCTGGCAGGCCCGCTACAAGGTTTGGGGCAACGCGGTGCAGGAGGAGTGGGTTGCGAGGGAGCCGCAGCGCCTCATACCGGCATGGGGGGCGATGCAGGAAGCGACGCCGACGCCAGTTCATGTACCAAGGCCACAGAACCTGCGTTTCCAGGGGGAGTATCTGGACCGGGAGACAGGGCTGCACTACAACCTGTTTCGGTATTACGATCCCGATATTGGACGGTTCATTAGTCCAGACCCGATTGGATTGGTCGGCGGGACCAATCTCTATCAATACGCACCGAATCCCATCTCGTGGATCGATCCTTGGGGATTGTCATGTGGACCCACAAAGGCCGCGCGTCCGCAGAAAGTCGTCAACGATTTGAAAGATTTCAGAAGCCGTAATTTCCGTTTTGGCTCCGAGACTTTCAAGTTGGAGAAGAGCGGAATGAAACACATACTGGAGCGTCATCATCCAGAGTATTGGGATGGATCGGTTAAGGCTAAGCAAAGTTTCTTCGATTCGAAGATGTCTATTGATGATGTCAGTGATGCTATTGGTAGTGTCATGAAGCAAAATAGCGGCTTGCTAGAAGCGAAGGGTGCTCAGGGCATGTATCAGATAAAGGGTACATATGACGGTGCCGATTATGTGCTCGGTTTGAATAACGGAAGGGTTGGTCAATTCTATAAAGAGTAGATGGAATGATAGTTGCAAATACTTATCTCAAAATCAAGAAGAAATTTGTGAATTTTTACGATTTCAATGGAAAAATCCCAGATCCTGACTACATTGAGGGTGCTATTGAGCTTTCTATAAATGGGGTTGAGATTATTAATAAGGAAATGTGGGATTATGTAGATCAATTGTGGGCGTATTTGGCGGAGGGCGTAATATGCGTTGCTAGGGGGGAGGGGTTTAAAACTTACTTTCCGGATCAACCTGTCGAGATAAGTTTCGGTATTCAGGGAAGTAAAGTGGTTGTTGCTGTGACCGTTCATGAAACTGTGAAGGTGGTTGTGGAGCGATCAGAGTTTGTCTCTGAAATGAGGCGGCTTGCAGTTGAGTTTTTTGAGGGTATGAAGGGTAAGGGTGATAGGTATAAAGATAATTCTGATCTTTATTTGAATAAATTGCGTTTGATATAAATTGATGGATTGTGAGTGTGATCTACTGTTCCCAGTTGCCTCGGTGGGTCACAATTGAAGGCGTCACGATTATCATGCGAAGGATGCGGCGAGAGGAAAACGCAGAGCGATGACTATTGTAAGTGCTCAATGTGAGTGAGATTGTGCAAGTTTATAATTATCTCATTGAGTTGATTGGGTGCATTCCATCGCTTCCGGGAAAGAGGTGATTTATGCAGATATTGATTCGTGGAGAGGCGCTCCAGAAGAGGTAAGATTTTTCTACGTCGCGTGGGATTTCCTTAAAGATCTGGAGGGTGATGAAATTTATCTGGGCGGAGAAGGTGTGGAGATGCCGAAGTTCGTTGGAAATTACAATCTGAGATTCTGGATTTTGGTAAATCAATTGGAGTGCCTTTTAAAGGGTAAGGTTGATTGGAATGGGGTGTAAAGTGGTTTGTCGATTAAATTAAATATTGTCGAGAAGATTATGAATTTATGGTTTGATTGTTGGGTGTGAAATAATTTTCGCCATTCTTAACGATTCTCTAACTCGGATGTTATATGATGATTGCGCCCATTGACTGGGGCGTGGCGGCTGCGAACTAAGTTGATGCAAGATGCATTGTCTACTATTTCCGTTACGGCGCTTGGGGTTGCCGGAAGAATTGACTGACCCTGACGGGGAACTGATCTGGAAGACGCGCTATAAGATATGGGGCAACGCAGTAAAGGAAGAGTGGGTCGCACGGGCACCGTAAATGTGGCTCCCGTTTTCCGGTTTTACGACCCGGACATCGGGCGATTCATCGATCCGGACCCTATCGGGCTCGCCGGTGGGTACAACTTTTATTAACATGCGTCCCAATCCGTTCTCGTGGATTGACCCGTGGAGACGGTCGGGAATGCCGCTCGATGCTCCTGGGTACCCGCGTACGGTCTTTAAGAGCCTGGCCGAATAAGCATTACTTATGCTGGTCAATCAATCGATGGGCGCCTCTCTGAGCATGTGGGTATCCTTGAACTGTATTACTGCCCCTCGCTGAGCGAAATTCTGTTCAGGAGATCGTTGATCTAGTCGAGGGTGGCTGGAAATCGGTGATCGCGTCACGATTTGAGAATTTTGCATGTTCACGGCGTTCGCCGCTGGTTCGTCATGGTGAAAGATAACGGTTGAGGGAATCTGTTCGAATGAGAAAGGTGAAAATGGAGGAGGTGCTAAATCTCCTGGAGGGTGGGAGGAAGTCGAATCCAGAGAGGGGGGATCTATTTGTTATGCATATAAAGGGAGTCGGATTCATACCTGGCCTCGTTGTGAAGGATGATTTCAAGTATGGTGTGGAACGGCTTTGTATAATCTATCTCTACAATGAAATTTCGGATTCTAAAAAATCGCAATTTATACTGAATAAGGATAATATGATCGCACCTCCCGCGCTTGTCTCGGCAATGGATTGGCGGGAAAAGGGGGGCTTTGAGAACGTAAGGCGCCTTGATGATTCGGATATGGATATTTTCCAGAATCACTGCTTTTATGATAGGCTGAGGAGGCGCTATGTTGATGAGAATAATGAAGTGTGTGAGAGATTCGAGCCGTGTGGAATTCGTTCAATTTCAAATATCGGATCGGAGGCTGTCGGTATTTACCGGAAATTAAATCAAGATGTTGAAGTTGTCGAATAATTGCGTTTTCCGATGATGCGAACATCGACTCGACATTAGCATGGCGCGTACAGGCGTGGTGCATACAATGGGTTGGTGAGTGGAAGTTTCAGTGGGATCGGGTGAACGCTAATTGAATCACTCAACAGGATTCGAGTGCGATTCATGGTTTTTAAGGGGGCTCTTGCAACCTGGATACTTGAATACAATAGACAATGCTGCCTGCCGTCACTGCCGTTGAAAGAAGGAGGGTGTTTTGACCACCAAGATGCCGACGTTGCAGATATTCATGACTGATGTCGATGAAGCGGTGTTCTCGGGTCTGTTGAAGGCACATATACCAAGTATCAAGTTTATCGACTCATTTCTTTGGAGTTCCCCGGTTCCGGCTGCTCATGACAGCATGGCGGAATGTCATGGACACCCATTCTCAAATGTCGTGATCCTTGACGAAGCGATTTGCACTGTCGAGCGGTACGCGCGAGAGTTTGTTGCTCCTCACCCGGGAGGCGGTAGTTATATGGGGGGAAACGTCGGACCTGGAATGATTCAGGTTCTTCGATCAAGAGAAGCTGGTTATGCCCCTCAATCTCTACGTGACGGAAGGTTGACGGCATCCTATGATCCTAACGCTGAGCCAGCCATGGATGCTTTTGTTAAAGCGGTCTGGAAAATATTAAAGAAATTTTCACAGAAAACATACTTGGTCAACCCCGAGACTGGAGTTGTAAGTGAAGAATCGGAAACTCGCTTTTTTGCCGGGCCAGATGCTGCAGCGCAGTTCGACGGCTCAAGCGGGAACTATCTAACGAACAGTGCATTGGTGTATTTTGTAGCCGAATCCGTCAAATGTGGGGTTCCCCGAAAAGAATGGACCCCAGGCCGGAAAAGTTCTAGCCGTACATAAAGATCGGTGGAATATGGCTGATCAACGACGCGTGTTTTGTCCCGCGCCGCAAAGGACAAGTCCTGATCGAGCCCGGCAGCCTGATCATCACGCAGTTATAAAAGGCAACGCCGCAGGATGCGGCCGCGCTGCGCGAACTCGCGCAGCGCGCTGGGCAGGGCTGCTGCTACCACCCGCCCCGACGCATCACCAGGCAATATTGCAAGACGACCGCGACGTCCCCGCACCGCCGGTAGCCGTGCAATGCGTCCCCGCTCCATTGTCATAGAACGTCCGCGTCTCCGGCTGCGGCACGGATGGATCGAACGGATTCGGCGCACCATGCGGCCCGCGCGGCGCGTCGTACGGCCGCTGCGCCGCATACGATCCGCCACTACCCGCCGGCCGTGAGCCATTCGCCCGCAGGTATTCATTCCAGTTCTGCTCACGCTGCTCGTATCCAGGCACCGCGCGGCCAAAACTATCGCTGCCACCCGCCCCGAGCGCGACCCGATTCGCGGGCAATACCAAATCGGGTTCGTGCTCCGACGAAGGCGGCGCTGCCACAAGCGCATCGCCCGTTACACGCAACGGCCGCGTATCCGGCGTATCGAACGGACTACGTTCCACGGGCGCGGCGTACTGCGAGCGGCGGCGGTTCATGCGTGCCGTATGTCCATCATCGCGAATGGCAGCGCGCCGTTCGGAACGAAAGACATTGGCACCGGCCGACCGATCGGTCAGCGTATCGCGGCCGGACGCATTGGCGGTGGAAACGGAGAGCGCGCACGCGATCGCGGCGGCGGAGGAAAGGCGAAACGGATGATTCATGAGCGATCCCAATCAGGTGATGTGCAATGAAAAAAACGGCAGATCACTGGCTGGCGGCTGGGCGACGGGCGGGCGTTGAAGTGGCCCTGAAGCGACTGCGAGGCGCGGTGGACGCGTCTCGCAGGAAGGCTGGCTGGATTGCAGAGGCGAATTCGTATTATTTCACATCATTAACAATCGCCTTTCTAATGATCGAAAATCGTCGGCAAATAGAAGGCTTTAGCGCCTCCACCCAACGCACTGCAATGGTGCTCGGCAAACCAATCATCAGTCGATTGAAGGACGACGATGCGACCCTTTGCGGCTCCGCCACACTCTACGAAAAATCGCCTATCACCCGATCCCAATCCCGACAAGGCACAGCGCCGAAAAACCCCCGCCAATAGCAACCAGATTGCACTCCCAGCCCCCGCCCCCAGCGCCCCGAGGTTGCGCCGTCATTGCTACCGACTGTCACAACCTCTCTACGTGTTTTCCCTCGGTAGACCGGCATTTTTGACAGACGATTTAAAAACGCCCATATAATTTCGACTGCCTTGCCAACGGCTGTCGGACCACCCCTCCGATCAAGCGGTTTGGCAAGCGGGGCAGGCGAAACGCTTGCGCAATGCAAGACGCATCACGATGTCTTTCCGAACCAGACGTCCCCTTCGGGGACTGCAAGAGCCGGGCCCCGCTACGCAACATTCCGCTGGAGTTCCGTCTTCTATGTGTCTCGGGCGTGTCCCATGTCCTCGCCCCGGGTGCTGTTCGATTGCGCAAGTCATGCCGCCTTTGCCCGTATGACTAAACAACATCGAGGAGCTCCCAGATGACGCTGTCCCGTCTTACGTCCATTTCCGTCGCCGCCGTGCTGTTCGCCGCCGGCGCGGCCACCGCGCAAGCGGAAACCGTGAAGATCGCCATCGCTGGTCCGATGAGCGGCTCGGTCGCCCAATACGGCGACATGGTGAAGGCCGGCGCGCTGACCGCGATCGAGCAGGTCAACGCAGCAGGCGGTGCGGGCGGCAACAAGTTCGAAGTCGTGATGATGGACGACGCATGCGAACCGAAGCAGGCCGTCGCTGTCGCCAACAAGATCGTCAGTCAGAAGATCAAATACGTGATCGGCCACGTGTGCTCGGGGTCGACGATCCCGGCCTCCGACATCTACGAGAACGAAGGCATCGTGATGGTCACGCCGTCGGCCACCGCACCGCAGCTGACGGAAGGCAAGAAGCGTCACTTCATCTTCCGCACGATCGGCCGTGACGACCAGCAAGGCCCGGCCGCCGCGCACTTCATCATCAACAACGTGAAGCCGAAGAAGGTCGCGGTGCTGCACGACAAGCAGTCGTACGGCCAGGGCATCGCGTCGTCGGTGAAGAAGGACCTCGAAGCCGCGAAGATCCCGGTCGTGCTGTTCGAAGGCATCAACGCCGGCGATTCGGACTACTCGGCGATCATCACGAAGCTGAAGTCGCAAGGCGTCGATTTCGTCTACTTCGGCGGCTACCACCCGGAAATGGGCCTGCTGCTGCGCCAGGCGCGCGAGCAGGGCGTGAAGGCCACGTTCATGGGGCCTGAAGGCGTGGGCAACAAGGACGTGACGGCAATCGCCGGCCCGGCCTCGGAAGGCATGCTCGTCACGCTGCCGGCCGACTTCTCGGCCGATCCGGCCAACGCAGCGCTCGTGAAGGCGTTCGCGGACAAGAAGCGCGATCCGAACGGCCCGTTCCAGATGCCGTCGTACGCCGCGGTGAAGATCATCGCCGACGCGATCGCCGGCGCGAAGACGACCGACCCGACCAAGGTCGCCGCGTACATGCACAAGACGACGTTCGACACGCCGATCGGCAAGGTCGCGTATGACGCGCAGGGCGACCTGAAGGCGTTCAAGTTCGTCGTGTACACGTGGCACAAGGACGCGACGAAGACCGCCGCCAAGTAATACGGAGTACCCGCCCACGCATCCGCCCTGTCCGAAACCCGGACGGGGCGGGTGTGCATTCGCGCCGCGCGTGTCCCCAGTGCGCGGCCGGCAGGCGGCCCGAGACGACACCGTGCGTTGCGCGCGGCCGAATGCCGTGATCCGGCGCGGTACGCGACACAGCGCCAACGGGAGCTTCCCGCACATGACTGACTTCTTTCCGCAATTCGCCCAGCAACTGGTCAACGGCCTGACGCTGGGTGCGATCTATGCGTTGATCGCCATCGGCTATTCGATGGTCTACGGCATCATCGGCATGATCAACTTCGCCCACGGCGAGATCTACATGATCGGCGCGTACGTGGGCCTCGTCACCCTCACGGCCATCGGCATCTCCGCCGGTTATCCGCTGCCGCTCGTGCTCGGCGCCGCACTGATCGTGTCGGTGATCGTCACCGGGCTGTACGGTTTCGCGGTCGAGCGCGTCGCGTATCGGCCGCTGCGCGGCGGCCCGCGCCTCGTGCCGCTGATCTCCGCGATCGGCATGTCGATCTTCCTGCAGAACTACGTGCAGATCGGCCAGGGCGCGCGCGACGTGTCGGTGCCGGTGCTGATCTCCGGCGCGTTCGACATTCATCTCGGCGGCGACTTCGACGTGACGGTTCCGTATGCGCGCCTGCTGATCGTCTGCGTGACGGTCGTGCTGATGATCGCGCTCACGCTGTTCATCTCGCATTCGCGGATGGGCCGTGCCTGCCGCGCGTGCGCCGAGGACATGAAGATGGCGAACCTGCTCGGCATCGACACGAACCGCGTGATCTCGTTCACGTTCGTGCTCGGCGCGATGCTGGCGGCCGTCGGCGGCGTGCTGATCGGGCTGACGATCGGCAAGCTGAACCCGTATATCGGCTTCGTCGCGGGTATCAAGGCGTTCACGGCCGCGGTGCTCGGCGGGATCGGCAGCATCCCGGGCGCGATGCTCGGCGGCGTGCTGCTGGGCCTCGCTGAAACCTTCGCCGCAGGCTACATGCCGGCCGAGTACAAGGACGTCGTTGCGTTCGGCCTGCTCGTGCTGATCCTGCTCTTCCGCCCGACCGGCCTGCTCGGCAAGTCGGACATCGAAAAGGTTTGAGGGAGACGCAGATGAGTACAGTCATTTCCGTTCGCCGCCCGGCCGCCGACGCTTCGATCGGCCAGGCGCTGAAAAATGCCGTGGCCGCCGCGTTCCTGACGGCGATCCTCACGATTCCGGTGCTCGGGCTGCAACTGAAGCTCGACGGCTATCAGGTGGTGCTCACGCCGCACTGGCGGCCGGTGTGGATCGCGGTCGCGGCCGTGTTCCTGTTCCAGTTGTTCAAGCCGTGGCTCGTGCGCGCGAAATCGGCGGTGAAGCTGCCGGCGATGCCCGCGATGGGCGCGCGGCAGCAGCGCGCGGTCGTATGGGTGCTGCTCGCGGTCGGGCTCGTGTGGCCGTTCTTCGGCTCGCGCGGCGCGGTGGACGTCGCGACGCTCGCGCTGATCTACGTGATCCTCGGCCTCGGGCTGAACATCGTGGTCGGTTTCGCGGGGCTGCTGGATCTCGGCTACGTCGGGTTCTACGCGGTCGGCGGCTACACGTACGCGATGCTGAACCAGTACTTCGGGCTGTCGTTCTGGGAGTGCCTGCCGCTCGCCGCGATCGCGGCCGCGACGTTCGGCTTCCTGCTCGGCTTCCCGGTGCTGCGGCTGCGCGGCGACTATCTCGCGATCGTCACGCTCGGCTTCGGCGAAATCATCCGCCTGCTCGCGAACAACCTGACGAGCCTCACGGGCGGCCCGGACGGCATCTCGGGCATCCCGAAGCCGACCGTGTTCGGCTACGAGATGACGCGCAGCGCGAGCGTCGAGGGTGCGAAGACGTTCCACGAACTGATCGGGCTGGAATACAGCGGCGACCACGTGGTGATCTTCCTGTACCTGCTCGCGCTCGTGCTGGTCGGCTTCACGCTGTTCGTCACGAGCCGCCTGATCCGCATGCCGATGGGCCGTGCGTGGGAAGCGCTGCGCGACGACGAGATCGCGTGCCGTTCGCTGGGCCTGAACCCGACGCGCATCAAGCTGTCGGCGTTCACGCTCGGCGCGGCGTTCGCGGGCATCGGCGGCGCGTTCTTCGCGGCGCGCCAGGGCCTCGTGAATCCTGAATCGTTCACCTTCATCGAATCGGCGCTGATCCTCGCGATCGTCGTGCTCGGCGGGATGGGTTCGCAGCTCGGCGTGATTCTCGCGGCGATCCTGCTGACCGTGCTGCCGGAAGTCGCGCGCGGCTTCGCCGAGTACCGGATGCTGATCTTCGGTCTGGTGATGGTGTTGATGATGATGTGGCGTCCGCAGGGCCTGCTGCCCGCGAGCCGTCCCCACGTGGAGCTGCCGCAATGAGCGCACATGCAGAACTGTTGAAGGTCGCCGGGCTGCAGATGCGCTTCGGCGGGTTGCTCGCGGTGGACGGGATCGATTTCGACGTGCGCCGCGATGAAGTGTTCGCGATCATCGGGCCGAACGGCGCGGGCAAGACCACGGTGTTCAACTGCGTCGGCGGTTTCTACAAGCCGACCGGCGGCGACGTCGTGCTCGACGGCCACGCGATCGCAGGGCTGCCGAGCCACAAGATCGCGTTGAAGGGCCTCGTGCGGACGTTCCAGAACATCCGCCTGTTCAAGTCGCTGACCGTCGTCGAGAACCTGCTCGTCGCGCAGCACCGCAAGGTGAAGGCGGGGTTGCTGCCGGGCCTGTTCTCGACGCCCGCGTATCGCCGTGCCGAGAAGGAAGCTCTCGAGCGCGCGGCGGTGTGGCTCGACCGGATGGGGCTGACGTCGGTCGCCAACCGGCCGGCCGGCACGCTGTCGTACGGGCACCAGCGGCGCCTGGAGATTGCACGCTGCATGATCACCGAGCCGCGCCTGCTGATGCTCGACGAGCCGGCGGCCGGCCTCAACCCGCAGGAGAAGGTCGAACTGCAGCACCTGATCGACAAGTTGCGCCACGAGTTCGGCGTGTCGGTGCTGCTGATCGAACACGACATGAGCCTCGTGATGGGCGTGTCCGACCGCATCCTCGTGATGGAGCACGGCCGGCCGATCGTGATCGGCACGCCGGAAGCGGTCCGCAACGACCCGCGCGTGATCAAGGCGTATCTGGGGGAAGAGTGATGCTGAAGCTGGAACAGGTCCATACGCACTACGGCGCGGTCGAGGCGCTCGCGGGCGTGTCGATCGGGGTGAACAAGGGCGAGATCGTCACGCTGATCGGCAGCAACGGTGCCGGCAAGACGACGCTGATGATGACCGTGTGCGGCACGCCGCGCGCATCGTCGGGCCGCGTGCTGTTCGAGGGCAACGACATTACCGCGATGTCGACGCACCAGATCATGCGGCAGGGGATGGCGATCTCGCCGGAAGGGCGGCGCGTGTTCCCGAGCCTGACGGTGCTCGAGAACCTGAAGATGGGCGGCTTCTTCGCGAGCCGTCACGAGATCGACGACGGCATCGAGCACGTGTTCAAGCTGTTTCCGCGCCTGAAGGAGCGCGCGACGCAGCGGGCCGGCACGATGTCGGGCGGCGAGCAGCAGATGCTGGCGATCGGCCGCGCGCTGATGAGCAAGCCGCGCCTGCTGCTGCTCGACGAGCCGACGCTCGGCCTCGCGCCGCTCGTGATCGCGCAGATCTTCGACATCATCCGGACGATCCGCGACGAAGGCGTCACGGTGTTCCTCGTCGAGCAGAACGCGAACAAGGCGCTCGGCGTGGCCGATCGCGGCTACGTGCTCGAAACGGGGCGCGTGGTGCTCGCGGATACGGGCGCGAACCTGCTCGCGAACGACCGGATCAAGCAGGCGTATCTCGGCGGTTGACGCCGGAAAGCCGCCGGCCTGCAACGGGCCGGCGGTCTACGCCTGGCGACGACGCGAAACACCGCTATCGGCAGCGGTTCGGCCTCGACCTCGACCTCGACCTGCCGATGACTTTTCTACCCTAGCCGATCCTGAACGTACTTTTCAGCACGTCGCGCAAATGCAGCGCGGCGCGATTGCCGTCGTCCGTCAGGATCGTGATCAGGTGCGGCGGAAGATCGGGCAGTGCGATCCCCGCGACGTTGCTCGTCAGGTTGCCGGACACGCGCTCGTGCTCGATGATGCCGACCGCGAGGCCATTCGCGATGCACGCTTCGACCGCAGGCGAACTCGCGCTCTCGAGCAGCAACCGGTGTGCGATCTTTGCCTTCTTCAGCGCGTTCAACGCGGTGTCGCGGTACGGACATCCCTGCAGTTGCACGGCGATCGGCAGCGGCGCATCGGGATTGAACTTGAACGTGCGCGCGGCCACCCACACCGGATGGGTCTTGCTGAGCAGTTCCGCGTGCGGCCGCGCCTTCGACACCACGGCAATCGTGATGTCGAGCTGACCGCGGGAGAACAGTAGCTGCAGTTCCTCGCTGGAACGTGCTTCGACCGTCAGTTCGAGCAACGGCCGATCGGCCGCGAAGCGGGGCAGGAATTCCGCCATGAAGTGCGCGGCGTACGAATCGGGAATGCCGAGCCGCAACTTGCCGGTCAGCATCTGCGGCGACAGCGATTCGACGAGCCGGTCGTGGCTCAGCAGAAACTCCGTGGTGTCGCTCAGCAGCTTGTGGCCGAACTGCGTGAGTTCGACCGCCTGGTTGTTTCGCGTGAACAGGCGCTGCGCGACCATTTCCTCGAGCTTCTGGATCTGCGCGGTGACCGACGACGGGCTGCGATTCACCTGGGCGGCCGCATCCTTGAAGCGGCCCAGCTTCGCGACGGCGTGGAAGGTACGCAGCAGGTCGACGTCCAGGGTACGGGGCATGATTTTGAAATTCCGAATCAGTGATTCAGGTAATGTCGATTGACGGAATTATTGGGCCTCCCTATTCTCGGGTCAACCGACAGGCCAACCGGCAGACAACGGCAGGCAGCCGGTCGTGCGTTGCGCGTATCCGGGGAATGATTCACGTCGATCAAGAACCCGCGCCTGTCCCCGGCAACCTTCCGAGAGCCGTCGCCCCATGCCGCTATTCCTGCTTCAGCTCGTTTTCGTGTTGTCGTGGAGTTCCGGCTTCATCGGCGCCAAGCTCGGCGCGGAGACGGCCGGTGCGTTCAACCTGCTGTTCTGGCGGTTCCTGCTCGTCACGCTGTGCCTGGCGATCGTTCTCAACCGGCAGCTCGGGCGCCTGACGCGGGAGAAGCTCCGCTATCACGCGGTGATCGGCTTCCTGTCGCAGTTTCTCTATCTGGCCTGCGTATACGTCGCGATCCAGCACGGCCTGCCGCCCGGCATCGCCGCGATCGTCGCCGCGTTGCAGCCGCTCATCACGGCCGCGATGACGGCGCTCGAGGGCAGCGAGCGCAGCGGGGCGCGCCAGTGGGCCGGCCTCGTCGTCGGGTTCGTCGGCGTGGGCATCGTGATCGGCGGGCAATATGCGCTGCCGGCCGGATCGGTCGGGCTCGTCATGTACCTGCTGCCACTGGTGTCCGCGTCGGGGCTGTCGATCGCGACGATCTACCAGCGGCGCCGCGCGCTGACGGTCGCGCGCAGCAACGGGGACGGGTTGTGCCTGCCGCTGTTCGTGCAAGGCTGCGTGAGCCTGGTGCTGTTCGCGGCGAGCGGGATCGTCACGGGCGATCTGCACGTACCGACCCAGCCGGACGTGTGGGTGTCCGTCGTGTGGCTGACGGTTTTCTCGACCTTCGTGGCCTACCTGTCGCTGTGGGCGCTGCTCAAGCGCATGCCCGCGACGCGCGTGGCGACCCTCGTTTATCTCGAGCCGCCGGTGACGCTGACCTGGGCCGCGTGGATGTTCGGCGACAGCATCGCGATGTCGACCTATCTCGGCATCGTGGTCGTCGCGATCGGTGTGTGGCTGGCCGGCAAGCCAGGCGAGCGGGCCACCCGGGCCCGGCGTGCCGGGATGGAAGCGGCCGGGCGCTGATGCGCTGGTTCTGCACGCGATTCCGGTGTAGCGTCGCGGTACTGTCACGACCTGTGAAGGACTCCGATGAAGGTCAAACGGATCGTCGCCAATATCGAAACACGATCAATCGACGACGCAAAGCGCTTCTACCAGCGGATCTTCGGCCTCGACTTGCTGATGGACCACGGCTGGATCGCGACCTATGGCAATGCCGAGCAGATGGACGTGCAGATCAGCTTCGCATCGCAGGGCGGGGCGGGTACGCCGACGCCCGATCTGTCGATCGAGGTCGACAACGTCGACGAAGCGCTCGCACGCGTGCATGCCGCCGGGATTCCCGTCGAATACGGCCCGGCTGACGAGCCTTGGGGCGTGCGGCGGTTTTACGTGCGCGATCCGTTCGGCAAGCTCGTCAACGTGCTCGCGCATCGTTGATACGGGATGCGGGGGCGGCTGGGGTGTTCACGTATGCAGCGCCAACCCCTTCACGGCCTTGTCGACCGCCTTTTTCGGCCCGCGCAACGCCAGCCCGACGAGGTCGGGATGCTCCGCATCGCCGGCACGAAAGACTTCGCGGTTGGCAGCGTCGTGTCCGGTAGCACTTTGACGTGATGGATTGCATGCTGATCGCGGGATGGATGTAGCTAATTTCGCTCCGATCGTAGTCAAATTGGCTACATTTCGGTAATCGGCCTGGATCGGCACACAATCGGCAACTCGGACTATGCCTTGTAGTCAATTGAGCTACAATCGTAGTCAATCATGCTACGATCCATTGCCTCGACCCTGTTTGGTGACTATCGTCGCCGCGCGCTGGGCCTGCTCCTGTTGCGGCCCGATCAGGCGTTGCACGTCCGCGAAATCGCCCGTTTGACGGGCACGACGCCCGGTACGCTGCACAAGGAACTGAGCAAGCTGGCCGAAGCCGGCATCCTGAGCCGGGATCGGCAGGGCAATCAGGTGCTCTATCGTGCCAATCGAAGTTGTCCGATCTACGAGGAACTGGCTTCGATCATGCGAAAGACCTCGGGTATGGCTGATGTGCTATCCGAAGCGCTGTTGCCCTGCGCCGAGGAAATCCGTGTGGCGTTCGTGTTCGGTTCCGTCGCGCGCGGCCAGGAGACGGCGGACAGTGACGTCGATGTGATGGTGATCGGCTCGGTCGGCTTTGCAACGGTGGTCCGGCTGTTCTACGATGCGCAGGCTACGTTGGGGCGGGACATCAATCCCAAGGTGCTGTCGGCGGACGAGTTTCGTGAGGGCGTCGCCGGGCAGGACGCATTTTTACGGGACGTGCTTGGAAAACCCAAGATTTTCTTGATTGGTAGCGACCATGACCTTGCAGAACTTGCTCGGCGTTAGTCTTGATGCAATCCGGCCGGACCGGGAACAAGCGACGCGCCTGCTGGCTGCGGCGGAACGAAATCTGGCGGATGCGCAAATCGCGGCATTGAGTAACGAAAACCGCTTTGATGCGGCGTACAAGGCGATCATGCAACTCGCGATGCTGGCGTTGCACGCGAACGGTTTTCGTACGTTGACGAGCCGGCCGGGGCACCACCAGACGGCGATCCAGACGCTTCCACAGACAATCGGTTTGCCGGTCGAGCGCATGATCGTACTGGACGCGCTGCGCAAGCAGCGCAACCTGTCCGATTACTCCGGGGATGTGGTTCAGGCGTCAGCGGTTCGCGAGTGTTTCGATAGTGCGACGGCGCTCCTGATTGACGTAAAGGCGTGGATCGACGGGAACAAGCCGGAGTTGCTGGCCGCGCAGTAGCCGTTACCGTGTCGAATCGCCAACTCGAAACGCCGATGCATCACGTATGCAATGCCAGCCCCTTCACGGCCTTGTCGACTGCTTTCTTCGGCCCGCGCAACGCCAGCCCGACGAGGTCGGGATGCTCCGCATCGCCGGCACGAAAGACTTCGCGGTTGGCCGCGTCGTGTCCGGTCGAAAACATCGCGTGCACGTAGGGCACGATCGTGAGTTCGCGCGACAGCGCCTGCCGGTGCGCGGCCTGCAGGCCGTTCAAATCGGCCGCGAACACCAGCATCGGCTGGCCCAGCATGCGGCCGTAGCGGCGTCCCGCCGCATCCTCGTAAGGCTCGCCGAGCGCTTCGGGCGCTTCAGCCGCGACGCCCGTCGCGAGAAACGCGACGACATTGAGTTTCTGCCACGCCGCGAGATCGTCGCGCACGATCAGCGCCACCTTGGTATCGAACATGATTGCTCCTCGTTGAAGCGCACATGATCGGATGCCGCGTGGGATCAGTCTGGAACGTTTGTGCACATTTGCCGGTACGCAGCCGGCGTGATCCGGTATGCGCGGCGGAACCAGCGACCGAGGTGGCTCTGGTCGGCGAAGCCGACGTCGGCCGCGACCTGTGCGGGCGTGCGGCCGGCGGCCAGCAGGCGGCGCGCGGCGCGTAGCCGCAGGCGCACCAGGTACGCGTGCGGCGACGTGCCGTACGCGCGCTGGAACAGCCGCGTCAGCCGGAACCGGTCGATTCCGGTGAGATCGACGAGTGCGTCGAGGCCGATATCGTCGCTCATGCGCGCATGCAGCAGATCGCGCGCGCGGGCAATCGCGGGCGCGACGGCATTGCCGCCGGTCGCGAGCGGGGCGCGCAATTCGCCGCCGAGCCGCGTCAGCAGGCGGTCGAGCGCCTGGTCGCGTGCGAGCTTGCCCTCGTTGCCGTGGAGCGCGACGAACGCCTGCCGGATCGTGTCGACGAGGCCGCGATCGTCGACCAGCGTGTGGCCGAACGCGGCTTCGACGCCGCCGAGGCCCGGCAGATCCAGCCGGCGTGCCGCTCGCTCGACCCATGCCTGCGGGAGGTACAGCATTCCATACGTGAAGCCGCCCGCTTCGGGCGCGTGGCCATCGTGCAGCGCGCCCGGCTCGATCAGGATCGCGCGGCCCGGCACGCTCGTATGCACCGACCGATGGCACTGGAATTGCTGCACGCCCTGTTCGGTGAAGCCGACCAGCATGTCGTCGTGATCGTGCGCATCGTATGCATGGCCGCTGAAATGCGCATGCAGGCTTTCGATGCCGGTGTCCGCATCGCGCCGAGCGACGAGCCAGTGGTCGGGTGCGTCGCTGCCGTTCGTCGCCGTGTCCATCTCCATCGCTCGTTTCGTGCCGCGTCGTGACGTGTCCTGCAGTGTACGCCGATGCCGCCCGCTCACGCGTCGTTCGCCGCCGCCTGCTCGTCCCGCGCGTATTGCGCCGGCGGCCGCCCGACGTGGCGCGTGAACGCGACCGTGAACGTGCTCGCCGAACTGTAGCCGACGCGCCCCGCGATCTCGGCGATGCGGCCTTCATTGCGCCGGAGCAGGTTCTTCGCGAGCGCCATGCGCCACGTGAGCAGGTATTCCATTGGCGCGACGCCGACCGCGCGGTTGAAGCGTTCGAAGAAAGTCGAGCGCGACAGTGCCGCTTCCTTCGCGAGTTCGACGACCGTCCACGGATGCGCGGGGCGTTCGTGCATCCCGCGGAGCGCGGCCGCGAGCCGGTTGTCGGCCAGCCCGCGCATGAGGCCGGGCGACGCGTTCGTGTCGGTCGTGAACCGCAGCGCCTCGATCAGCAGCACCTCCAGCAGCCGCGCCAGCACGATTTCGCGCGCGGGCCGCTGTGCGCGCGATTCGTCGCGCACCAGTTGCACGAGCGTGGTCAACCGCGGTTCGCCGCGCACGTGCACGAATTGCGGCAGCAGCGACACCAGCAGTGCCGCGTCGGGTGAACCGAAGCTGCAGTTGCCGGCCATCATCCGCGTGTCGACCGGGTTGCCCGGATCGCCGATCCGGTATTCGCCGTTGTCGAGCGCGACCGGCGGCGCGGTTTCGACGCCCGGCGGCGGCGGTTCGAGGCTCGACATCGCGACGCCGTAGGCGGCCGGAATCAGCACGAAATCGCCGGGCAGCAGTTCGATCGGCGCGTGCCCGTCGATCGCGATCCGGCACCCGCCATCGAGGATCGCGCAATAGAACGGCTCGCCGGCGACCGTGCGGCTGATCGACCACGGGCTCGCACCGTGAACGGACTTGGAGTACCGCGCGCCCGGTTGCAGCAGCGTCACGACTTCGGTCAGTGGGTCGATCATTGCCGGACGCTCGCAAAAGAAAATCGGATTTCCGATTGTAGCGAATACGGATCCAGCCATCTATCGTACGGACACATGCCCAACACACCTCAGGAGTTCGCATGAAGACCGTACTGATCACCGGCTGTTCCTCCGGCTTCGGCCTCGAGATCGCCCGCCATTTCCTCGCACGCGACTGGCAGGTCGTCGCGACGATGCGCACGCCGGACGCGGCCGTGCTGCCGCCTTCGGCGCACCTGCGCGTGCTGGCGCTCGACGTGACGAACGCGGACAGCATCCGTGCCGCGATCGACGCGGCGGGCCCGATCGACGTGCTCGTCAACAACGCGGGTTTCGGCGCGGCCGCGCCGGCCGAGCTCATGCCGTTCGATACGGTGCGTGCGCTGTTCGAGACCAACACGCTCGGCACGATCGCAGTCACGCAGGCCGTGCTGCCGCAGTTTCGCGAGCGTGGGGCCGGGGTGGTCGTGAACGTCACGTCGAGCGTCACGCTGAAGGCGTTGCCGCTGGTCGGCGCGTATCGCGCGAGCAAGGCGGCGGTCAATGCATACACCGAATCGATGGCCGTCGAACTCGAACCGTTCGGCGTGCGCGCGCATCTGGTGCTGCCGGGCCGGGCGCCGGACACGCGTTTCGGCGACAACGCGCGTGCGCACATGCACGGCTTCGAACACGACGCGTATGCGGAGTTTGTCGGGAAGGCCGTCGCGCGGATGCTCGATGCATCGGGGCCGATCACCCATGCGCAGGACGTCGCCGAAGCCGTGTGGCGCGCGGCGACCGATCCGTCGAGCCCGATGCGCATTCCGGCCGGCGCGGATGCCGAAGCGTGGGCGGCCGAGGCGCGTTGATCGATCGGAAATTCGTCGCGCCGGTCGGTCGAGCCGGCGCGACGGATTGCGTGATGCGGGGAAGGGCGTTACCGCGCGCCGCTACAACGCCCGTTCGATCGCCTGCCCCAGCAGCGACAGGCCAAGATCGATCTCTTCCTCGCTGACGGTCAGCGGCGGCGCGATCCGGAACACGCCGCCCATGCCGGGCAACTGCACGATGTTCATGCTGAGCCCGAGGTTCATGCATTCGCGCGTGATCTTCGCGCCGAGCCCGTCCGCCGGTTCCTTCGTCCGGCGATCCTTGACGATCTCGACACCGAGCAGCAGCCCGCGTCCGCGCACGTCGCCGATGCAGTCGAAACGCTCCATCAGGTCGAGCAGGCCGCGCCGCAGCCGGTCGCCCATCACGTTCGCCCGAGCGACGAGCCCGTCGCGCTGAACGACGTCCAGCACGCGCAGGCCGACGGCCGCCGGCAGCGGGTCCGACACGTGCGTCGTGTAGAACAGGTAGCCGAGTTCGTGCGCGCGTTCCTCGATCGCCGCGGACGTCACCATGGCCGCGAGCGGCAGCCCGGCGCCGAGCGTCTTCGACAGCGTCAGGATGTCGGGCGTCACGCCGTCGCGCTGGCACGCGAACATCGTGCCGGTGCGCCCGACGCCCGTCTGCGCTTCGTCGAGGATCAGCAGCATCCCGCGTTCCTCGCACTTGCGCTTGAGCGCGGCCATATAGCCTTCCGGCAGCTCGATGATCCCGCCCGAACTGAGGATCGGCTCCGCGATGAACGCGGCGAGGTTGCCGCTCGACTGGCGGTCGATCAGGTCGAACGCGTAGTCGAGTTCGGCGAGATAGTCGTACGTGCCGTTGCGCTCGAAGCGCGGCCGGTAGGTGAACGGTGCGGGAATCGCGAACGAGCCGACGGCGGCCGGGCCGACGCCCTTGCGGCCGGCGCTGTACGTGGCCGATGCGGCGGCGCCCGTCATCCCGTGCCACGACTGCGCGAAGCCGACGATCTCGTACTTGCCGGTGACGAGCTTCGCCATCCGGATCGCCGCTTCGTTCGATTCCGCGCCGGTGCTGAGCAGCAGCGCGCGATCGAGCCCGTCGGGCGTGATGTCGGCGAGGCGCGTCGCGAGGTCGACGACCGGCCGCGACAGCATCCCGCTGAACAGATGGTCGAGCTTGCCCGCGTATTCGCCGATCACGGAGACGATCTCCGGATGGCTGTGGCCGAGCACCGCGCTCATCTGGCCCGACGTGAAATCGAGGATCGCGCGGCCGTCGGCGTCGTAGACGAAGCTGCCTTTCGCGCGCTCGATGATCATCGGCTCGAACGTGCCGCCATAGCGGACCAGGTGCTGCCTGGCGTTGCGCCAGAAGGTCGGGTCGTCGTTCAGGGACATCGGGCATCTCCGGGTAAAAGGGCAGGGGGCGCTTGCAGTCTAGGCGTGCGTCTGGTTTGATGGAAACGAATAGTTCTTATGCAAGGTAGAAAAGGAGCTAATACCTTGGGGCTTTCGCTTGAAATCGACCTGCTGCGCTCGTTCGTCGTGATCGCGGAGGTGCGTGCGCTCAGTCGCGCGGCCGCGCGTGTCGGCCGCACCCAGTCCGCGCTCAGCCAGCAGATGAAGCGGCTCGAGGAGGCCGTCGACCAGCCGCTGTTCCAGCGCACCGGGCGCGGCGTGGTGCTGACCCATCCGGGCGAGCGGCTGCTCGTGCATGCGCAGCGCATCCTGCGGTTGCACGACGAGGCGATGGCCGACCTGTGCGGCACGGGGTTGTCGGGGACGATCCGCTTCGGGTGCCCGGACGATTACGCGGAGGTGTGGCTGCCGTCGCTGCTGCGGCAGTTTTCGAGCCAGCATCCGCAGGCGATCGTCGAGGTCGTGTGCGGGCCGACGCCGCGGCTCGTCGAACAGCTGGAGAAACGTGCGGTCGACCTGGCGATGATTTCATTGCCGGACGACGGCGCGAACGACGACATCATTCGCCGGGAGCAACTGGTCTGGATCGGCTATCCGGGGCTGGAACCCGGGCATTTCGATCCGCTGCCGCTTGCGTTGTCCGATCGCGACACGCTCGACCACATCGCGGCCTGCGAGGCGCTGGAGCGCGCCGGCCGTCATTACCGCGTCGCCTACGCGAGCAGCAGTCTCGCGGGGCTGATCGCGCTGGTGCGTTCGGGGCAGGCGTTCGCGGTGATGACGCAGACGGCGGTACCGGCCGACCTGGCGATCGTCACCGGCGATCCGCGCCTGCCGCCGTTGCCTGCCGTGGGCATTACGCTGAAGTTCGATCGCAAGCGGCCGTCGCACCTGACGGCGGCGTTCGCCGAGCATATCCGGCTCACGCTGCCGCTGTTGTGATGCGTGCGGCCGCCGCGCCGCGGCGTCACTCGACCGTCGACGAAGCCGACACCCGTGCCGGGTCATGCGCATCCGGTGCCGCCTCCACCCCCGCCTCCACATCACGCACGCGGATCGCCGCCTGCATGCCCGACAGCTTGAGTTCGGTCTCCTGATATTCGTTGACCGGCTCGGAATCGGCGACGATGCCGCAGCCCGCGAACAGCCGGCAGGCCCCGCCGTCGACCAGCGCGGAGCGCAGCGCGACGATGAAGTCGCCGTTGCCGTGCGCGTCGATCCAGCCGACGGGCGCCGCATACCAGCCGCGATCGAATCCTTCATGCGCGCGGATGTGGTCGAGCGCCGCGTCGCGCGGATGGCCGGCCACCGCCGGCGTCGGGTGCAGCGCCGCGATGACCTGCAAGAGCGTCGCGTCCGCGTTCAGCGTCGCGCGGATCGGCGTGCTCAGGTGCTGCAGCCTCGGCAGCCGGTGCAGCGACGGTTCCCCGGGCACGTCGAGCGCGCGCGACAGCGGCGTGAGCGCGGCGCGGATCGCGTCGACGACGAGCGCGTGTTCGAGCCGCTCCTTGGCGGAAGCCATCAGGGCCGCGCCGAGTGCGCGATCGTCGTCGGGCGTGGCGCCGCGCCGGATCGTCCCGGCCAGCGCATGCGTGCGCACGTCGCCGGCCGCGACACGCGCGAGCCGTTCCGGCGTGGCGCCGACGAAGCAGGCGCCTTCACGGTGGACCGCGAACAGGTGCGCGTGCGCGTCGCGCTTGCGCAGCCGGCGCAGCAGCGGCGCGATGGCAACGGGCCGCGCGTATTGTTCGAGCACGTCGCGCGCGAGCACGACCTTGCCGAACGCGCCGCCGTGGATCGCGTCCACCGCGCGCCGGACTTCGTGCTGCCATTCGCTCGCCTGCAGCGCCTGCGTGTGCAGCAGATGCGGTGCAGCGTCGTCGCGGGCGGCCGCGAGCGTGCCGAGCGACTCGATGCGCGCGAGACACGCATGCGCGAGCGCGGCCGGATCGTCGTGCGCGGCGACGACGTGCTGGCAGACGGCCCAGTGCGCGTCGCCTTCGCGCACGATCAGCAGCGTCGCCACCGTCATGCTGGCGTCGGGAAACGGCGCCCAGTGCGTGCTGCGCGCGCCGCGCGGATCGAACCGGAAGCCGCCGACGGCGCGCGGCGGCTGCGGGCCGGCCGTCACGGCATCGCGAACGAGCGTGCGCCAGCGCGCATCGATCTGCGCGAAGCGCGTGTCGCCGGTGGCGGTCAGTTCGAGCGCGTTGCCCCAGCCGAACAGCGTGACGGATGCATCGCCGGCTTCGTGGAAGAACCACGGCGTGGCCCCGTCGTCCCACGCGGCGATCAGGTCGAAGAAGTCGAGCGGCCGCACCGGCACCGACACCGACGCGAGCGTCGGCGTGCCGGTGTCGGCGGCGCGGCGGGCCGCACGGGCGAACGTGTCGTGCAGCAGCGGGAGGCCGGCGTTCATGCGAGCCCCCGTTGCCGGCGCCAGTGCTGCGTTTGCTGCGCGATGTACCACGCGATCAGGCCGGCGAACAGCGTCTCGACGTAGTCGCCGTCGAGGCCCGCCTGTTCGGCCCAGCGGCGCCGGTCGGGCAGCATCGCGGCCACCCGTTCCGGCGCGGCGATGCTCGCTTCGTCGGGCTTGAAGCGCGATGCGGCCTTCACGTATTGCATGCGCCGGCCGAGCGCGTCGATGATGTCGGCGTCCAGGCGATCGATGGCTTCGCGAATGTCGGGCAGCCCCGTGCAGGCGTCCGGTGTTTTCATGTGTACTCCTTTCCGTAACGAAGGGATTGGTCGATCCGTTCGACCAGATGCGCGATCAGCGCCGGGTACTGGTGCCGCAGGTAGAAGTGGTCGCCGCTGAACGTCTCGATGCGGATCGGGCGCGACGCGACGTCCTGCCACGCGTGCGCTTCGTCGTCGTCGAGCTCGGAATCGGCAAGCGGCAGCATCACGCCGAGCGGCGTGTCGAGCCGCGGCGGCCGGTCGCGGCGATACGTCTCGATCGCACGGTAGTCGTGGCGGATCATCGGCAGGTAGATCGCGCGCATCTCCGGATCGGCGAGCAGCGCGGCGTGCTCGCCGGACAGCCGCGCGACATCGGCCACGAGCGCGTCGTCGGATTGCAGGTGCAGATCGGACAGGCGCTGACGATGCGGCGGCGGCAACGCGGATACGGCCAGGTAAAGCGGGGCCGCGCCGCGTGCCTCGAGCCGCGCCGCCACCTCGTACGCGAGCGCCGCGCCGAGGCTGTGCCCGAACAGCACGAGCGGCGCGTGCGCATAGCGTTGCAGCGCGTCGGCGGCGGGGCCGGCGAGGGCGTCGATCGTCGTCAGGCACGGTTCGCCGAAGCGTTCCTCGCGGCCCGGATACTGCAGCGCGAGCAGGTCGACGTCCCATGGCAGCGCGCGGCTCCAGTTGCGAAAGAAATTCGCGGTGCCGCCTGCATGCGGGAAACACACGAGCTGCGCGCGCGGGCACGGTGACAGGCGCAGCTCGCGGATCCAGTTCGAACCGGTCGGTCGCGCGCTCATGCGGCCGCCGCCTGCAACTGGCGGCGCAGCAGATCGCGCAGCGATTTCTTGCTGGTCTTGCCGATGCCGGTTTCCGGGAAGCGCGGCATGAACTCGATGCGATCGGGAATCTTGAAGGCGGCGAGCCCGCAGTCGCGCAGGTAGCGTTTCAGCACCAGCCTGGACGGCGCGGGTGCGCGTGCGACGACGAACGCGCACGTGCGCTCGCCGAGCAGCGGGTCGGGCATCGCGACCACCGCCGCGTCGTGCACCTGCGGGTGCGCGAGCAGCAGGTTCTCCACTTCCTCGGCGGAGACCTTCTCGCCGCCGCGATTGATCTGGTCCTTGTCGCGGCCTTCGACGACGAGGTCGCCGTCGGCGGTGCGCCGCACGCGGTCGCCGCTGCGATAGAAGCCGTCGGCCGTGAACGCGGCTGCGTTGTGCTCGGCGAGCCGGTAGTAGCCGCGTATCGTGTACGGGCCGCGCACCTGCAACTCGCCGATCTCGCCGGGTGCGACCGGTTCTCCGGCGTCGTCGACGATACGCACTTCGTCGCCGTCCGACACGGGTCGGCCCTGCGTATGCGCGATCCGTTCGGGCGAATCGTCGAGCCGCGTGCAGCAGATGAGCCCTTCGGCCATCCCGAACACCTGCTGCAGCCGGCAGCCGAGCACGGGCGTCACGCGCGCGGCCGCGTGGTCCATCAACCGCGCGCCGCCGACCTGCAGCACGCGCAGGCTCGACAGGTCGGCCCGGCGTTGCGGCTGTTCGTCGAGCCACAGCAGCGCGAGCGGCGGCACGAGCGCGGTATGCGTGACGCGTTCCTGCGCGATCAGCGCGAAGCTCTGTTCGGGCTCGGGCCGCCCGGTTGCGACCACGCGGCCGCCCGCGAGCAGCGCACCGATCGTGCCGGGGCAGCACAGCGTGAAGTTGTGCGCCATCGGCAGCGCGGCGAGATAGACGGTGTCGGCGTCGAATCCGCTCGCGACGCTGCACGCACGCACGTTGTACAGGTATTCGCGATGGCGGCGCGGGATCAGCTTCGGCGTGCCGGTCGTGCCGCCCGACAGCTGGAAGCACGCGATGTCGTCGGCGCGTGCCGCGCATTCGCGCAGCGGCGGCGCGTCGTACAGCGCGTCGAATGGTGTGAACGCGTGATCGTCGCCGTCCATCACGACGTGCTCGAGCGTCGGGCAGTCGGCCTGCAACGCGGCCGCGAGCGGCCGGCAGTCGAACTCGCCGAGTTGTGCCGCGCACAGATACGCGCGCGCGCCGGCGAAGCGGCAGAACGCGCCGATCTCGTAGTGCCGGTGGGCAGGCAACGCGAGCACCGGCCGCACCCCGAGCTGGAACAGCGCGAAGCAGGTCTCGATGAAGCGTGCGCCGTTCGGCAGATGGACGACGACCGCGTCGCCGCGCGCCAGGCCCAGACGCGCGAGGCCGCCCGCAAGCTGGCGGATGCGCGCCAGCAGGTCGCGATAGCCGAGCCGGCAGGTGCCGTCAACGACCGCGAGCGCGTCGGGGGCGCGCTGCGCTTGCGCGTCGAGCGCCTCGAAGAACGTCGTGTCCTGCCAGTAGCCGGCGTCGCGATAGCGGTGCGCGAAGTCGTCGGGCCAGTCGGGCGCGTCGGCCGGGATGGCCGGCGCCACGGAGGGAAGGGAGGAGTGCATGCGCTGACCTTGGGTTCCGGCAAGTTGTCAAAAAATGTAAATGAGAGGTATTATCATTTGTAACAAGTGCCGCGATAACGTCGTTTCTTTCGATATCGCGGCAATTTCATTCGATCGGGCGCCTGTCGCGCGGCGCCCGCCCGGCCCGGCCGGAGAATCGGCCGGTTGCCGCCGGCGCGCGCCGGGCCGCGCGTGCCGCCTAACCAACGGACCTCCGATGAGCTCGACCTCCTTCGCTTCGTCACGACGTCACCCGCCGGTGCTCGTGCCCGGCAATCATCCGGGCGTGGTGCACATCGACGCGGGCATGAAACTCATGAGCGGCACGCTGTGCTCGGACAGCCGCGACTGGTACGAGGAGCCGCTCGAAAAAGGGCTGAAGCTCGTCCTCGTGCAGAGCGGGCAGTTGCGCTGCCGCGTGCCGGGCCAGCCCGAGCAGTGCATCAAGGGGCCGGGCCTGTGCGTGATCGCCAACGACGGCGAATTCACGACGCACCAGATCTACGACCGCGACGTGCCGCTGCGCTACACGATCGTGCAGCTCGGCCTCGATGCGCTCGACCGCAACCTGAGCCTGTTGCCGGAGAAGATGCTCGCGCCGACGGGCGGCGATCCGCGCATCGTCAGTTGCCCGGCATCGAAGGCGCTGCAGGCGCTCGCGGTGCAGATCGCGACGTGCCCGTTCGAGGGCGCGGTGCGCGAGTACTACCTGAAGGCCAAGGCATTCGAGCTGACCGCGCTGAGTGCGCAGCTGCTGGCGACGCAGCGGCAGTTCGCGCCGGCCGACGTGCGCGTCACGTCGTCGGACGTCGAGCGCGTGTACGCGGCGAGCGACATCCTCACGCGCGAACTCCAGCAGCCGCCGACGCTCGATGCGCTCGCGGGCCGGGTGGGGATGAATTCGCGCAAGCTGACGGCCGGCTTCCGCAAGGTGTTCGGCACGAGCGTGTATGCGTACCTGCAGGAATACCGGCTGCGGACCGCGCACGCGATGCTGTGCGCGGAGGACGCGAACGTGTCGACCGTGGCGTACCGCGTCGGCTACAGCCCCGCGCATTTCTCGATCGCGTTCCGCAAGCGCTACGGCATTTCGCCGAGCGACATTCGCGCATCGTCGAACGCGATCGACGATGCCGAACTGGAGAGCGCGGCAATCTAAAACAACTGACCGGCCGCCTAAAGCAATCGACCTGGCTCATGGGCGTGAATGAGATAGATTCTCATTCACGGGTGGCCGCCGCCGCGCGGATCCGCCATCGAACGACCCATACAAGGCGTGCCCATGAGCCAGACCGCTGTCGATTCAACCATCGATCATTCCGATCCCTCCTGTTTTTCTCCCATTGCCTTTCGCTCGCAGCTCGTCGCGATGATCGCGGCGCTGCTCGACGAGCCCGTCGACGAAATCGCCTCGCTCGACGATGACGAGGACCTGCTGAGCTGCGGCCTCGATTCGATCCGGCTGATGTATCTGCAGACGCGCGTGAACCGGCTCGGCTACGCGCTGACGTTCGATGCGCTCGCGCGTACGCCGACGCTCGGCGCGTGGGCCGAGCTGCTCGCGAATGCGCCGCGCGGCGCATCCGCGGCGCCCGACGTCGAGGCCGCCGAGGGGGGCGATGTCGACGTGCATGCGCCGTTCGACCTGTCCGCGGTGCAGCAGGCGTACTGGCTCGGCCGCGGCGACGGTGAAGTGCTCGGCAACGTGAGCTGCCACGCATTCCTCGAGTTTCGCAGCCGCGCGATCGATCCCGTTCGTCTCGACGCGGCATGCCGACTCGTGCGCGAACGCCATCCGATGCTGCGTGCGCGCTTTGCCGGCGGCCGCCAGCAGATCGTCGCGGCACCCGAGGCGCCGGTGTTCGCGCATGCGGACTGGCGCGACCGGACGCTCGCCGAAGCGGAAACCGAATGGGTGTCGCTGCGCGCGTTCCGGTCGCACGAATGTCTCGACGTCGAGCACGCGCAGGTCTTCATGATGGGCCTCGCGCAGATGCCCGGCGGCGAGGATCGCGTGTGGCTGAGCGTCGACCTGCTCGCGGCCGACGTGGACAGCGTGCGGCTGCTGATGCAGGAGATCGGTGCCGCGTATGCCGAGCCGTCGGCGTTGCCCGACGCGCCGTCGACGTGGTTTCCGACCTGGCTCGCGCGTCGCGCGGCCGATACGCGCGATGCGCGGGCCGCGGCGCGCGACGCATGGCAGGCGCGGCTCGCGACACTGCCGGAAGGGCCGGCGCTGCCGCTCGCCCGTGCGCCGGAAACGATCCGCGCGCCGCGTTTCAGCCGCGTCACGCATACGCTGAGCACGGCCGAACTGACGCGCCTGCAGGCGCGGGCCGCGCAGCATGGCGTCACGCTGTCGTCGGTGTTCGGTGCGGCGTTCGCCGCGGTGCTCGCGCGCTGGAGCGGCCGGCAGGCGTTCCTGCTCAACGTGCCGCTGTTCGACCGGCACGGCGATGCGCCCGATCTCGGCCGCGTGATCGCCGATTTCACGACGCTGCTGCTCGTCGAATGCGACGTGCGCGCCGACGCGAGCGCGGCCGACACGATACGCGCGTTCCAGCAGCGGCTGCACGGCGCGATCGCGCAGGCTGCGTATCCGGCGCTCGACGTGCTGCGCGATGCGCGCAGGCAGGGTGCGCCGCGCGCGGCGCCGGTCGTGTTCTCGTGCAATCTCGGCGACGCGCCGTTCGTGCCCGACGCATTCGCGCGCGTGTTCGGCGATCTGCACGACATGATTTCGCAGACGCCGCAGGTGTGGCTCGATCACCAGCTCTATCGCGTGCCGGACGGCGCGTTGCTCGCATGGGACAGCGTCGACGGCCTGTTTCCCGACGGGATGGTCGATGCGATGTTCGGCGCGTATGTCGCGCTCGTGCAGGCGCTGTGCGATCGCGACTGGCGGCTGCCGATCGCGGTCGAGCTGCCGTCCGCGCAGCGACGCGTGCGCGATGCGCTCAACGCGGTGCCCGCTCCCGCGCGGCCGCGCACGCTGCATGCCGACTTCTTTGCATCGGCCGCGCGCGAGCCGGCGGCCGTCGCATTGCGGTGCGCCGAGCGCGTGGTGACGCGCGGCGAACTGGCCGCGCAGGCGCTGGCGATCGCGGGTGGCCTGCGTGCCGCCGGCATCGGTCACGGCGATGCCGTCGAGATCAGTCTGCCGCGCGGGCCGGAACAGGTGGCCGCGGTGTTCGGCGTACTGGCCGCCGGCGCGTGTTACGTGCCGCTCGACATTGCGCAGCCGGCCGCGCGCAAGACGCTGATCGAACGCGCGGCCGGCGTGAAGGCCGCGATCGGCGACACGGCGCACGCGGATGCGCCGCTGCCGCGTTTCGATGTTGCATCGCTGATGAAACATGCGCCGCTGGCCGCGCCGCTCGCGGTGGCGCCGCAGGCCACCGCGTACGTGATCTACACGTCCGGTTCGACGGGCGTGCCGAAGGGTGTCGAGATGACGCACGCGGCGGCGCTCAACACGATCGACGCGATCGATGCACTGCTCGGCGTGCATGCGCAAGACCGGCTGCTCGCGGTATCGGCGCTCGATTTCGACCTGTCGGTGTACGACCTGTTCGGCGTGCTCGGTGCCGGCGCCGAGCTCGTGCTGCCGACCCAGGACGATGCGCGCGACGCGGCGCGCTGGATCGACCTGATCGCGCAGCATCGCGTGACGCTGTGGAATTCGGCGCCCGCGCTGCTCGAAATGGCGCTGGCGGTGCCCGCCGCGGCCGACGCATGCCGCAGCGTGCGCGCGGCGCTGCTGTCCGGCGACTGGATCGCGCTCGACCTGCCGGCGCGCCTGCGCGAACGGTGCGGCGACGCATGTGCGTTCCATGCGCTCGGCGGCGCGACCGAGGCCGGCATCTGGTCGAACGTGCAGACGGTGCGCGACGTGCCGCCGCACTGGCGTTCGATTCCGTATGGCCGGCCGTTGCCGGGGCAGGCCTATCGCGTCGTCGATACCGACGGCCGCGATGTGCCGGATTACGTGCCGGGCGAACTGCTGATCGGCGGCGACAGTCTCGCGCGCGGCTACCGCAACGATCCCGAGCTGACCACGCAGCGCTTCGTGCAGTACGCGTCGGGCCGCTGGTATCGCACGGGCGACCGTGGCCGCTACTGGCCCGACGGCACGCTCGAATTCCTGGGGCGCGAGGATCGCCAGGTGAAGGTGCGCGGGCACCGGATCGAACTGGGCGAGATCGAGGTCGCGCTGGCCGCGCATCCGCAGATCGACGGTGCGTGCGCGAGTGTCGTGAATGGCGAAGTTGCGCGCATCGTCGCCGCGTTCGTGCCGGCCGATTGCGTTGCCGCTTGCGTTGCCGATGCAGCGCCGTCGTCGCTCGCGGAGGCGGACCTGGCCGATACGGTTCAGGCGGAAGCGGCCGTTGCGCGCGCCGTCGCCGATCGGCTGCTCGATGGCGGCGCGGGCCTGCCGCCGTCGTTGCGTGCGCACCGGCACGCGAAAGGCGATGCGTCGATCTCCATCGACGGTGCGCTGGATCGGCTCGACTGGTATGCAACCGATCTCGACGATCTGATGGCGTCGCTGCGCGCGCTCGCAGCCGATCCGGATACCGCCGCGCAGCGCGTCCCGCTGGACCCGTGCGTGGCACCGCTTGCGTTCGCGACGCGTTTGCCGGACGGCGCCCGCGCGCTGCGCGAGTTTGCCGGCGCGCTGGAGGCACAGGCCGCTGCACGCACGGGTGTGCTGCGGGTCGCGGTGGTCGACGCCCGCGCCGGGCAATGGTTCGAAGCGGGCCTCGGCGTGCTCGACGATCCACGTTTCGACGTGACGCTGTTCGACGTGTCGCCGGGGCTGCTGCATACCGCACAGGCACGCTTCACACTTACGAGGCCCGCGCTTCAGGCGATGCAGGACGGCTTGTTGCCCGCGCGGCATCTCGGCGAATTCGATTGCGTGATCAGTTGCGCGGCCGCGCATCTGCGCGACGACCCGCGCGATACATTCCGGATCGCGGCAGCGTTGCTGGCGCAGGATGGCCGCCTGCTGTTCGCCGACGTGCTGCGCGACTCGCCGCTGCGTGAACTCGTCGCGAGCGTGGCGGGTGATGCGTCGTTGCCGCGGCCGTTCACGCCCGATGCGATCGCCGCCGCCGCGCATGCGTGCGGTTTTGCGCTCGACTCCCGAAGCTGGCGTTCGAACGCATTCGCGTGCATCGACGCGCGCCGTACCGGCGAACCGGCCGCGCAAGCGGCGCTGGCCGACTGGCTGCGCGACCGCTTGCCCGACGCGATGCGCCCCGATGCGCTGTGGTGCATCGCGCGCTGGCCGCTCAACGCGAACGGCAAGATCGACCGGCGGGCGGTGGGCGAGGCACTCGCGCGCGCGCTCGGCGACGCACCGGCCGCCCACGATGCATTCGTGCCGGCCGACGAACGGCAGGCGACGCTGCTCGCATGCTGGGAGCACGCGCTCGGCCGCCCGGCGAACGCGCGCGACGCGACGTTCTTCGCGCTCGGCGGCGACAGCCTGCTCGCGACGCGCCTGCTCGCGCAACTGCGCGAGCGGCTCGGCGTGCGGGTCGGGATGGCGGCGTTCTACCGGCAGCCGACGCTCGCGGGTCTCGCCGCGCAGCTCGACGAGGCCGCACCGGCCGCGCCGGCCCTGCAAGCCTCGCAGGCCGACGGCGACACGCCGGTTGCGACGATCGAGGAGGGCGTGCTGTGAGCTTCGATGACGTGCTCGATCTTTGCCGCGAACGCCAGATCGAACTGTGGTGCGACGACGGCGGCCAGTTGCGCTATCGCGCGCCGGCCGGTGCGCTCGATGCGGACCTCGCCGCGCGCATCAAGGCCGAACGCGACGCGTTCGTCCGCTTCCTGCAGGACGGCGCATGGCGCTGCGATCCGGTGCGCCGGCACGAGCGGTTCGCACTGACGCCGGTGCAGGCCGCGTACGTGCTCGGCCGCCACGAATCGTTCGAGTTCGGCGGCAATGCGTGCCATCTGTACGTCGAATACGGCGAGCCCGCGAATCTCGACTGCGTGCGCTTCGAGGCGGCGTGGAACGCGTGCGTCGCGCGGCATCCGATGCTGCGCGCGATCGTCGAGGACAACGCATGGCAACGCGTGCTGCCCGACGTGCCGTGGCAGCCGCTCACGGTGCACGACCTGCGTGATGCCGACGCGAATGCATTCGACGCGCACGTGAAGCGCGTGCGCGAGCGTCTCGACCATGCGGTGCACGCGCTCGACCGCTGGCCGGTGCTGCAGCCGGAAGTGAGCCTCGGGCCGGACGGTGCGGTGCTGCACCTGTCGGTCGATTTCACGCTGATCGATTATGCGAGCCTGCAATTGCTGCTCGCCGAATGGCGGCGCCGCTACGACGACCCGCAGTGGCAGCCCGAGCCGCTCGACGCGACGTTCCGCGACTACGTCGTCAATGAAGCCCATGCCGGCACGCGCGCGGATCATGCACGCGACAAGGCGTGGTGGCTTGCGCGCATCGACGATCTGCCGCCGCGCCCCGATCTGCCGGTGGTGCCCGCGATGCCGTCCGGCGCACGGCCGCGCTTCACGCACCGGCATGCGCGGCTCGATCGTGCGCAATGGGCCGCGCTGAGCGGCCACGCGAGCCGCTTCGGCTTGAGCGCGGCGAGTGTCGCGCTGGCTGCGTTCGCCGAAGTCGTCGGCCGCTGGAGCCAGTCGCCCGCGTTCTGCCTGAACCTGACGGTGCTGAACCGGCCGCCCGTGCATCCGCGCATCGACGCGGTGCTCGGCGATTTCACCGCGCTGAGCCTGCTCGCGGTCGACGCGACGCACGGGCGCGATTTCGTCGAGCGTGCCCGCACGATCGGCGCGCGGATGTTCGACGACCTCGACCATCGTGCGTTTACCGGTGTCGACGTGATGCGCGAACTCGCGCGACGGCGCGGCAAGGATGCGGCGCTGATGCCGGTGGTGTTCACGAGCGGCATCGGCAGTGTCGGCCGGCTGCTCGGCGAGCACGCGGCCCGCGCCGAGCCGCCGCGCTACATGATCAGCCAGACGCCGCAGGTGTGGCTCGACTGCCAGGTGACCGATCAGTTCGGCGGCCTGGAAATCGGCTGGGACGTGCGTGACGACCTGTTTCCGGACGGGATGCCCGCGGCGATGTTCGACGCGTACGTCGCCCTGCTGGGCCGGCTCGCCGCCGACGCGGCGTGGTGGTCGCGCGCGGGCGACATCGTGCTGCCGTCCGCTGCGCCCGCCGCCGGGATCCATCCGGATGCGGATACGCACATCGCGGCCGGCTTCGCCGCGCAGGCGTTGCGTACGCCCGACGCGCCGGTGGTGATCGATGCGCAGGGGGCGCGCACGTATCGCGACGTCGCGCAGCACGCGGCGGCGCTGCGGTCGGCGCTCGAGCAGGCCGGCGTCGCCGCGGGCGATACCGTCGCGGTGCTGATGCCGAAGTGCGCGCACCAGCTCGTGGCCGTGCTCGCGATCGTCCAGGCGGGCGCCGCGTACGTGCCGGTCGACAGCCGCCAGCCGGCGCTGCGGCAACAGGCGATCCTGCGCAATGCGCGGGTGCGTGCGGTCGTCAGCGTGCAGGCGCTCGAGTTCGAACACGACGGGTGCGTGCGCATCGATGTCGATGCAGTGCCGGTCGATCCGCAATGGCCGCCGCGCGCCGCGCGCGATATCGCCGGCGACGCACTCGCGTACGTGATCTATACGTCGGGCTCCACCGGCGAACCCAAGGGCGTGATGCTGAGCCACGCGGCCGTGTGCAACACGCTGGCCGACATCAGCGCGCGCCATGAAGTCGGCGACGGCGACGTGGTGCTCGGCCTGGCCGAGTTGAGCTTCGACCTGTCCGTCTACGACTTCTTCGGTGCGACCGCGCGCGGCGCGTGCATCGTGCTGCCCGATCCGGCGCGCGGCAACGATCCGTCGCATTGGGCCGCGCTGATGGCGCGCCATCGCGTGACGCTGTGGAATTCGGTTCCCGCGCAAGGGCAGATGCTGATCGACTACGTCGAAAGCGAACCGGCGCTCGATGTGCCGGGCCCGCGCCGCGTCCTGTGGTCGGGCGACTGGATTCCGGTGACGCTGCCCACCCGCTGGTGGCGGCGCTGGCCCGACAGCGCGCTGTTCAGCCTCGGCGGCGCGACCGAGGCGTCGATCTGGTCGATCGAGCATCCGATCCGTCCGTCGGACACGCAGCTGGCCAGCATTCCTTACGGCCGCGCGCTGACCGGGCAGACGATGGAGGTGCTCGACGCGCTCGGCCGGCCGTGCCCGCCGGGCGTGCGCGGCGAGATCCATATCGGCGGCGTCGGGCTGGCGACGGGTTACGCGAACGATCCCGTGCGAACGGCGGAACGCTTCATCCGTCATGGCGACGGGCGGCGACTCTACCGCACCGGCGATCTCGGCCGCGTGCGCGCCGACGGTTCGCTCGAATTCCTCGGGCGGCAGGACGATCAGGTGAAGATCCGCGGCTACCGGATCGAGCTGGCCGAGATCGATGCGGCGCTGACCGCGCATCCGCTCGTCGGCGCGGCCGCGACGATCGTGCTCGGCGACGGCACGGAGCGCCGGCTCGCGAGCTTCGTGTCGCTGCACGGCGCGGAGCCGCCGCAGCAAGACGACGCGCTGCACGAGATCGCGGCGCACGTGCGCACGGCGTTCGACGCCGCGCGCTGGCCCGCGCATGCGGACGTGGCGCGGTCGGTTGCCCGGCTCGAAGCGGCCTGCGTTGCATCGCTGGCAGCGTGGATCGTGCCGGCAGGGGCGCTGACCGAGGAGGCGGCGACGGACTTCGCGACGTTGTGCGAACGGTTGCGCGTGCCGGCGGCGCGACAGCATCTGCTGCGTCACTGGCTGGCGATGCTTGACCGGCACGGCGTGCTGCACGCGGATGCCGAAGGCGGCTGGCGCAGGCGGCCCGATGCCGGCCATGCCGATGCGCATGCCTGCTGGGACGCGTTTGCGCAGGATGCGTCGCCCGATCTGTGGCCGGCTGTCCTCGTCGACTACTTCCGCGACAGCGCGGGATGCATCGACGTGCAGGTGGACGGCACCGTGTCGCCCGCCGGCCTGATGTTCCCGGAAGGCGCGTCGCACATCGCCGACGCGATGTACAGCGACGGCGAACATGCGCGGGCGCTACATGACGGAATGGCACAGGCGGTGCGTGCGATCGTCGCGCGCGAGCCGCAGCGCCCGTGGCGCATCCTCGAGATCGGCGCGGGCACGGCCGCGGCGACGCGGGCGATCGTCGACGCGCTCGCGCCGCTGGTCGAAGTGGGCGCGCGGATCGACTACCTGTTCAGCGACGTGTCGAGCTATTTCCTCGCGGCGGCACGCGAGCGCTTCGCCGCGTATCCGTGGATGCGGTTCGAGCGGTTCGACATGAACGCGGCGCTCGACGCGCAGGGTATTGCGCCGCATTCGATCGACATCACGATCAGCTCCGGCGCGCTGAACAATGCACGCGACACGGTCGCGCTGGTCGCCGGATTGCGTGCGCTGTCGGCGGCCGATGCGTGGTGGGTGATCCAGGAACTGACGACTGAGCATCCGGAGATCAGCATCAGCCAGGGGTTGATGATGGAAACGCCGCACGACGCGCGCGTCGAATCGGCGCGTCTGTTCGTGCCGCGCGCGCAGTGGCTCGAATGGCTGCAAGAGACGGGCGGCGATCGCGCGCTCGGTTGCGTGGCACCCGGCACGCCGCTCGACGCACTCGGCTACGACATCCTGCTCGCGCACGTGAAGCGCGGTGCGGCGCGCATCGCGCCGGACGCGCTGCTGGCATGCGTCGCGGAGCGCGTGCCGGGCTACATGGTGCCGTCGCAATTGCGCGTGCTCGACCGCCTGCCCGTGACCGCGAACGGCAAGATCGATCGCCGCACGCTGGCCGGCATCGCCGACCTCCGCGAACCGGAGCCGGCGGCTGCTCGACAGGCTCACGCGCAGGCCGCCGCCGATCCGCTGCTGGCGCGGCTGATCGGCTTGTGGGAAGCCGTGCTCGATACGCGCAACGTCACGCCCGATCAGGACTTCTTCGCCGCGGGCGGCGATTCGCTGCTGATCGCGCAACTCGTGTCGCGGCTGCGCGGCGAGGAACCGCTCGCGCACGCGCATCCGTTCGACCGGTTGCTGCGCTGGGTGCTCGCGCAACCGACGCCCGCCGCGTTCGCGCAATGCCTGCGCGACGCGGATGCGCAGCCGTCGGGCAGCGCATCGCCGGGTGCGCAGGCCGCTCCGCGCAGCGCGCACGTTTCGG
>NZ_QOBB01000024.1:0-57812 GCF_024704855.1 Burkholderia sp. HAN2018
GAGCGCGAGCACCGCCGCGACGAGCGCGGCGGCGGCGCGTGCCGGCAGGCCGCGCGGAATGCGCTTACGCGTGCCCGTCGGCATCGTGCGACCGGACCAGCGTGCGCAGTTCGTACAGCAGGTCGAGCGCCTCGCGCGGCTTGAGATCGTCGGGATCGATGTCGCGCAGTTTTTCGAGCGCCGGATGCGGTGTGTCGGGCAGCGCCGGTGCGTCCGCGCATTCGAGATCGTCGGCGGCCACCGGCGGCGCGCTAAACAGGTCGAGCTGCGGCGTGTGCTGTGACGCCGACTGCTGTTCTAGGTACGCGAGGTGCTTGCGCGCGGCACGGATCACGGGCGCCGGAACGCCTGCGAGCTGTGCGACCTGCAGGCCGTAGCTCTGGTTGGCCGGGCCTTCGTTGACCGCGTGCAGGAACACGATGCCGTGGCCGTGCTCGACGGCCGACAGGTGGACGTTGGCCGCTTGCGGAAATTCCGCCGGCAGTTGCGTCAGCTCGAAGTAGTGCGTCGCGAACAGCGTGTAGCACGCGTTGTGTGCCAGCAGGTGGCGCGCGATGGCCCACGCGAGCGCGAGGCCGTCGAACGTCGACGTGCCGCGGCCGATCTCGTCCATCAGCACGAGGCTTTGCGGTGTCGCGTCGTTGAGGATCGCCGCGGCTTCGGTCATCTCGACCATGAACGTCGAGCGGCCGCCCGCGAGATCGTCCGCCGCGCCGATGCGCGTGAAGATCCGGTCGATCGGGCCGAAGCATGCCGACCTGGCCGGCACGTAGCTGCCGACGTAAGCCATCAGTGCGATCAACGCGGTCTGCCGCATGAACGTCGACTTACCGCCCATGTTCGGGCCGGTGATCAGCAGCAGCTTGCGCTCGGTGCCGAACCGGCAGTCGTTCGCGATGAACTGTTCGACCTGCGCCTCGACGACCGGGTGGCGGCCCTGTTCGATTTCGATGCCGATCTCGTCGGTGAAGGTCGGCGCGACCCAGTCGAGCGCGCGGGCGCGTTCCGCGAATGCGGCGAGCAGGTCGAGTTCGGCGAGCGCCGATGCGACGCGCTGGCACTCGGGGATGAACGGCAGCAGTGCCTGCAGCACTGCGTCGTACAGCGCGCGCTCGCGCGCCAGGGCGCGTTCCTGCGCGGACAGCGCCTTGTCCTCGAAAGTCTTCAGTTCGGGCGTGATGTAGCGCTCGGCATTCTTCAACGTCTGGCGCCGGCGATAGTCGTCGGGCACCTTGTCGGTCTGGCCGCGCGTGACCTCGATGTAGAAGCCGTGCACCTTGTTGTATTCGACGCGCAGGTTCGCGATGCCGGTGCGCGTGCGCTCGCGCGCTTCGAGATCGATCAGGAACTGTCCGCAGTTCTCCGAGATGTCGCGCAGCTCGTCGAGCTCCGCGTCGTAGCCGCGCGCGATCACGCCGCCGTCTCGCACCATCGCGGCCGGTTCGGGCGCGATCGCGCTCGTCAGCAGGTCGAGGCATTCGGCGGGCGGTGCGAGTGCTGCGTCGACGCGGGTGAGGGCGTCCGCGTTCGGGACGATCGCGCTGATGCGCTCACGCAGCGCCGGGAGGGCGGCGAACGTGTCGCGCAGGCTCGACAAGTCACGCGGGCGCGCGGACAGCAGTGCGAGGCGCCCGGTGATCCGTTCGACGTCGGCGATCTGGCGCAGCGCGCTGCGCAGCGCATCGAGGCTCGCGTTTGCCGGTGCATCGAGCAGCGCGCCGATCGCCTGCTGGCGCGACTGTGCGGCGACCGACGCGCGCGGCGGGTGATGCAGCCAGTGACGCAGCAGGCGGCTGCCCATCGTCGTGCAGCAGGTGTCGAGCAGCGAATACAGGGTCGGCGACTCGGTGCCGCGCAGCGTCTCGGTCAGTTCGAGGTTGCGGCGCGTGGCCGGATCGAGCCCGATGTACTCGGTTTCGTTTTCGACCTTGAGGCTGCGCACATGCCGCAACTGCTGGCCCTGTGTGGCCGCTGCGTAGAGCAGCAGCGCGCCGGCCGCGCCGCACGCGCTCGTCAGCGAATGTGCGCCGAAGCCGTCGAGGCTCGCGACATCGAGCTGGTCGCACAGGCGCTGTGTGCCCGACGCGATGTCGAAGTGCCACGCCGGCACGCGCTTGCTTGCGCCTGCGCCTGCCGGCACGGCGTCGGTTGCGCCATCCGGCGTCAGGATCTCGGCCGGCCGGATGCGCTCGAGCGCGGCAGCGAGCTGCTCGGGTTCGATTTCTGCGAGCCGCAGCGCGCCGCTTGCCAGATTCAGCCACGCGAGGCCGACATTGACCGCGACGCCACGCTTGTTGTGGCCCGTGCACATCGCGAGCAGGTAAACATCGTTCTTGTCGGACAGCAGTGCTGCATCGGTCAGCGTGCCGGGCGTGACGACGCGCACGACCTTGCGCTCGACGGGGCCCTTCGACGTGGCGGGATCGCCGATCTGTTCGCAGATCGCGACCGATTCGCCCATCTTCACGAGCTTGGCGAGATACTGTTCGACCGCGTGGTGCGGTACGCCCGCCATCTTGATCGGCGTGCCGGCGGATGCGCCGCGTTGCGTGAGGGTCAGGTCGAGCAGGCGTGCGGCCTTTTCCGCGTCTTCGAAGAACAGCTCGTAGAAGTCGCCCATCCGGTAGAAGACAAGCGTGTCGGGATGGTCGGCCTTGATGCGCAGGTACTGCTGCATCATCGGGGTGTGATTGCTGAATGCAGCTTCTGTAAGCTGCTGTTTTCGTTCCGTAATTTCCTGCACGTCCTTATCCATCAAGGCTTTCCGTCAGTTTCTGGGGTTTCGGTATCGACTTTCCCCGTGTCGCGACATCTTGCTAAATTCTCATCGTCAGCGTAGCTTTTTGTCCTTCATGCAACCTACGCCTACGCTGGTACTGTCCTGTGTGTGGCGGAAACCTACGCCGAGGATTGAATGCGGTTTGACGCACGCACTGCAAAGCAACTTTTGCCCGGTGCACATTTGAACATCGACGGTTGTCCCGGTCTCAGGCTGGAGGCAACAGCGTCGCGCCGTAGCTGGATTTACCGGTACAAATCGCCCGTCGACGGGCGCATGCGACAAATCAAAATCGGCGAATGGCCCGCGGTGTCGATCGCAGGCGCGGCCGTCGAATGGGAGCGCTTGAGGGACCAACGCAACGCAGGCAACGACCCCGCACTGTCCAAGCGACAAGCACTCGGCACTGTCGGCGTAATGGTACAGCAAGGGGATTCGCTGACAGTGGGCGACGTGTGTGCCGCGTACCTGAAAGGACACGTCGAGCACAATCGAAAATCGAAGGGAGCGGTCGAAGTCGCCCGAATGTTCAGAACTATGATCGGCGATATTGCAGAGACGCCAGCGGCCGAACTGACCCGCGAGCGTGCCTTTACCAAGATCGATTCGTTTCGCCACATCCCGGTGCAGGCGTCGAAGCTCAGGCTTGAGCTGGGCGCTGCATGGGACTACGCACTCGACGCCGGCAAGCTGCCCGAATCGTCGCCGAACTGGTGGCGTCAGATCATGCGAGGTCGTTTGCGTAGCAATGGCAAGCGCATTCAGGGGCAGCCGACTGGAACCGTGAAGAGGTTTCTCAGTGACGCTGAGGCGGGGGCGGTGATCAATTGGCTGCCGAACTTCAGTCGCAACGTCGAAGACGCCCTGACGCTATATCTCTGGACGGCAACACGTGGCGCTGAGATTGGCTCTATGGAGGGGCGGGAGATTGCCGAAGAGTCGGACGGCCTTTGGTGGACGATACCGAAGGTCAAAACGAAAAACGCTCGCCACGAGAATGCAACGGACCTGCGGGTGCCGCTCATTGGTCGGGCTGAAGCAATTGTTCGTCGTCGGCTAGAGCGCTACGGGAAAGGGTGGTTATTCCCGGCCGAGAATGGCGGTCCGATGCAACAGAAAGTGTTCGGTACGGCGGTGCACTACCATATGCCGTACAGTGAAACGAAGCCGAAGCGGGTCCGGCCGCGCCTGGCAGTGACCCATTGGGCACCTCACGATCTTCGTCGAACGGCTCGCACCATGTTGGCTGCGCTCGGATGTCCGTACGAGATCGGTGAGGCGATCATCGGGCACATGCTGCCTGGCGTTGGGGGTGTCTACAATCGTCACGACTATGACGCCGAGCGCCGGCAGTGGTTGTCGAAATTGAGCGCGAAGCTGGAGGCGATCAGTCAGGGGCATGTGCGTTAGCCTTGCGTCGACCAGTCCCGCAGTTGGGTGGCGGCAAGAATTCTGACGGCGTTCGGGCCTCCGCCCATTCCTCGATCTCCCGTGTGAGCCATCCAACGCGACGACCTGACAGCGCGCGAGGCTTCGGAAACTCTTCTTGCCGGACGAGCTTGTGAATGACGGCCGGCGACAGGGAGATTGCGGCAGAGACAGATTCGATATCGAGGTAGATCGGTTTCATTGCAACGGTCATGCGGATGCTCCTCGATTCTTCGTTTCTTCATCGGCCTCGATTGGCAGTGCACGAGCCAGTTGCATCAACCCGGTTTCGAGTGTGATGCCGGCGGTCGCGGCCCAGGTGCGCGCATCCTGCGCGGTTTTGTGGCGAGCGAACGACCCAATTTCGTCGGCCATCAAGTCCAGCAGCTCGACGTCGGCCGCGTGCGAGATGTCGATGACCAGCGAGCGGATCTCGGTGCGAAGAGCGTCGAGGCGCGCGAGGCAGCCTTGGCGGGCATCCGCCAAGGCTTCGTTAATCTGGTTTGTTTTTCGCCGCGCGTGCGGCGCATCGTTGATCTGGAACGATGTTGCGGGCGTCAGCCCGCTGCTGTTCGACTGCATTGGAGTACCGTCGACGCTTGCCAGTGCGAGCGCAGGGCGCTTCTTCGCGTTTTCCCGCTTTCGCGGCAGCGGACGTGGGGTAGAAGTGGCCGGGCGCAGGGTCATTTGGCTGCCACCTGCGCCATATCCGGCGTCCAGTCAGGATCGGGAAACTGGAGAATGTCGTCGAGCCACTGAACGACGAGCGGCAGATCTTTCTGACGCTTGACGTTTTCACTGTCGAGACGCTTCCGAAGCCATCGAGCGCCTTCTTGAGCTGCCTGCATTCGCGTCGGATAAATCGAGGTGCCCGGGCCGAACTTCAGTGGCGTCGATGCGAAGCTGTCCCCGAAGTTGTACATGGCCGCGCAAATCCACTGATCTGCTTTTGGTTGGGCCACGTAGATCTCAGCGATCGGCTTTTTCGTCCGCTTACTGATGGGCGAGCGAAGGGTATCGGTAGGAACGCAGCGGCCGTCTTGATCCGGTGCCGTCACGGGGTAAATCCGCGCCTTCTTCGGCGAGTCGAGGAGGTCGGCCATCGGCAAAAGTGCCGCGTGAACGGCGCGAATCGTTCCGGGCGATAGTCGACCGAAAACGGGATCGTGCAGCACGGCCTGAAGAGCCTGCAAAAGTTGCTTTGCCTGTTTGTCGTTGATCTTGGCGGATGCACTTTGGCGGGGGGCTGCCTGTGCTGGCGCCTGCGTCGTGACGGTCACTTCCGCGACCGTCGACGCGGTGGGCGGTGCGGCGTCGGTTCTGGCGGCTGCAGGTGTTGTCTGCTCGGACGATGGTATCGGGTCCGGAAGCGCATCGAGCTGGGGCGCATCTTCGAGGTACTTTTTCGTCACCTTCGTCTTGCCGGCTTCCGCAGCTTTGGAGATCCCGACTACGATGCGTTCGAGCGCCTTGTCGCCGCCGTGCAGACGGATCTGCTCGATCGCGAGTGTGCCGGTGCATTGGCCGTTGCGCACAAGCTGATGCAGTTCAGTCGGTGCCCGTTCGAGCAGGCCGACGTCGCGGATCGTTTGATCGGTGACATTCAGACGCTTGCAGATGGCCGCAAGCGTCATGCCATGCATGTCGCGCAGCTCTGCGACGGCAGCGGCCAAATCAAGCGGCGACGATGGTTTGCCGTTGTTACTCAGATAGCCGTCGATCACAATTTCGGCGCGGTTGACGTTCTTCGCGTCGCGGACGACGACCGGGATCTTGCCCAAATCTTTCCCGGTTGCGATCACGTGCCCCGCCGCGAGATAGCGGTGCTGCCCCTTGTAAACGTAGAGCAGATCCTTGCCGTCAACTTTTCGGGCGTAGCAGTGGAGGGGGGAACCCTTGTCGTATCCGTTCTGCCGCATGAGCGCTGCAAGGTGTGACACCCATTCGGTATCAACCGCACGGATGTTGTCGGCCGGATCGTAGCGCAACTGATCGTAGGGGACCATCCACAGGTCTGCCTTCGTTGCGCCGGCGGCTGCGGCTGCTGCTTTGATGTTCCCGGTCGGGATCGGCGCAGTCAGGTCGAGCTGTCGGGTGCGATCGTCCATTACGCAACCTCCGGTGCTGCGGTGGTGCGCGCCTTGCCCGTCTTCTTCGCCTTGTCGATTGCGTTCGATGCCGCCACGCCCGCCGCACGTTTTGCGTCTCGCAGGCGCTTGATCGCGTCAGCGCAATTGCCTTCGTCCGGGATCGAGATCTGCTTGTGGGCGATCTCCGTGCCGTCGAGGATCAAATACTCCGTATGCACACTGTCCGCCAACGGGCGGCGTCCGACAACGTACTTGCCGATCAGGATCGGTGTCGACGGACGGCGTTTGTTCCGGTCGTATCGCGTAATGGTGCGCAGTGACAGCGTGTCGCGACGCTCAACGTCGACGATGGGAAAGGTGCAGGCTTTGATTCGCGGCATGGTGGTCTCCATGACGCCGGGGCCGCTCGCCCCGGCAGGGTCGAGGCGGATTAGACGGTGACGTGGTAGGCGGTCGTGGGAGCGACGACTGGATCGTCTTGAAAAATGTTGACCGCGACGAACAGCAGGGCGGCGACGATGGTCCAGCGGAAGGTAGCGGACTTTTCAAAGTTGCTTTGGCGGGCAGGTTCGGACGGCGTGACGCGGGGCGTTTGTTCGTCGCGGAGCCAGTCGTGGCGGTTGTCGAGCTGGCGGTCGGGCAGGCAGCGGCGAGCGATGGGCTTCGACGATCGGAATTTAGGGAGTTCGCGTTTCATGGGTTCCTCACGGTAAGTTGAGACGTGAGGATGATAGATTTTCTATCGCATCGAAGGCAAGAAAAACTATCATTTTAGATAGAGAATCTATCTATTGCGGGATGAAAGCTAATAGTCAGGGGTCGAGGGGGCAAAAAAAATCCCGCCTAAGCGGGATTGCAGGGGAGCGAGTTAGCGCCTGCGGTATCGGCGGTGTTCAACCATCACGCCAATGATCCGAACGGGTTCATGCTCGCTGTTTATGGTCGGGTAGTCAGAATTTAGCGGCACCAATTCAAACACTTCTGCGCCTGTCGTGCTTACGCCTCGAAGTCTGTACTTCTTGAACGTGGCTTCTTCTTTGCCGTTCTTTGCGACGACATAGTCTCCCGGTCTTGGCGCAATGGCTGGCTCAACGATGATTCGATCTCCGGGCATAAACTCCGGCGCCATCGATTCCCCTTCTACCTCAAGCGCGAAGGCGTGATCCGACAGGTCTAGATCGGTCAACAGGTACTCGAACGCAGCGCCAGGTGGAAATGGGGTAATCGCCTCGCTCATCAGGCCAGCCTGCACGCTACTGATCAACGGTACACGACGCGTGCCGACATTCGCCGGGGTAACGTTGCCAATGGGTGAGTCCGCAACACCTGGGATGGGGATTGCGTGCTTTGTGATACGCGCGATCTCAAGAATCTGGCCAAAGCTTGGCTCGTGACGGCCGTTTTCCCACGCGGACACGTTGCCACGCGTCTTGCCCAATCGCTCCGCGAGTTCGTCCTGCTTGAGGCCGGCAGCTTCGCGGCTCGCCTTTATCCATTCACCGATGTCCATGCGCTCAATGGTAAGAAAATCTTGCGTCCCGGTGGCTATATTTTCTATCTCTTGAATGTTAGAATTTCTATCATTGTGTTGGTGATGGAAGCTAATGGACAACATCGTGGAGCACCCCTTGGATCGGGCCGCCAAAGCGGCCGGGCTGACCATGCAGTCGCTTGCAGATCGCCTTGGCGTTACTCGAGCTGCGGTCCAGCAGTGGAAACAGACCGGGCGGAGAGTGCCGGCCGAACACTGTCCGCCAATTGAGCAGCTTTGCCGTGGTGCCGTGCGATGTGAAGAACTGAACGGCCGAGTCGATTGGGCGTTCGTCCGTCAATCCGGGCCATCGTCAAGCGCAACTCAAGTCTGCAACAGCTAATGGTGCGGTTTCGATCGCATATCTCGAATCCTAGTGACGTTTCGTACGTCACGACAGGATGAAACTCTCCGATCTCAAACGTTATGACCTGCCGATACGACAGTACCGAATGGCTGGACGTGCTCTATACGTCCGTTCGCGATACGCCCGGCGGCGTTGCCGACGCCGCAAACCACCTCACGATCCGGCGCGGTAAGAACATCACGCCGGAATCGCTCCGTCTGCGCCTGCGTGGTGTCGGCGACAGTCGCTTGTCGATGGAGATGTTCGAGCTGCTGATCGAATGGATGCAGGAGAAGACCGAGGGCGAGGTGCATGCGCTCGACGCACTGCATGCGCTGAATGCGCGCTTTGGACTCGTCGCTGAACACGTCGACGACCATGCGGCAGACGACGTCGGTGAACCCGGCACGCTGCGTCTCGTTGCGACGGCGCTGCACCTGCAGGCACACGTGGGCCTCGTTGCCGACGACGTGACGCGTGCGCTGGCGGATCAGCGGATCGACGATCAAGACGCCGAGAAGATCATCGCGACCGGCCGAAAGGGCCAGCGTCTGTTCCAGCGTTTGATTCATGCTGCTCGCAACCTCGCCGCGCGTCGCCGTCGTCGTCATGGAACGGTTTAAGCCCGACATGGCGTGCTGCCGACCCGACCGTGAAAGGGTCGGCCTGTGCTGCTCGCGTGAACAGCAAGTGACGTGCGCTCGCACGACGCTCGCATTCCGATTCGAGTGTGCCCCCGCCGACGCGGGACGCTTGCTATCCGAACTGATCGCCACGTTCCCTGATCGCCTCGCTCCGATTCTTGCGGAAGCGAATGCAGCGGGCCGCGTGCGTTTGTTCGTCGAGCGAGCTGCGCGCCCATGCGCCGCGCTCGCAACCAAGGCGGAACGTCACGCGTTCCGCGACCAGCTTACCGATCGTCTCTGCGCGCTGGACCTTGCCGCGTTCGACGACTCCATGTCGGCCGAGTGGCGTCGACTGCGCGGCAAATAAACGGAGATCCCTGTGAACGTGAACGGAATCAGCAGCGCGTTGCGACGCGGCACATCGCACTACAGCCGCTCGCCGAGTGGGCGGCAGTCGTATGCGGCGGGGCGTGGAGCGTGGCGCAGCTTCTCTCACAAGGTCGCGCGCGACCGCCGCCTTGTCGAGCTGGATGAGGCCCGGCGTGCGAGCTAACGGGGCGCTACTTAACGATTTGTGATCTGGCCGCGATATGCGGCCAAAGTGACTTTGACAGAGGAAATTTTCAAATGGCGACACTGGACCAGATCATTCAGCAATTGCGTGCGGCGGGGCATCCTGACCTGCCTGCCGGCCATCCGGTCGCGGACGGAAAACATCATCGATACGGGCCGCGCAAGAAATACTGGTATCAGCTTCGCGAAGTCGTCAGCAAGGGTGCAGTGATCGGCTATGGCGGTACGTTCGGCCACTTCTCGGGCGACGATCCGGGCACCGAGCGATTCGAATGGAGCGGCGCACCGCTGAGCGAGGAAGCGCTCGCGGAGACGCGTCGCCGGCAGGAAGCCGCCGACCGTGAGCAGGCGGAGCGCGATGAGCGTCAGGCGAAGCTCGCCGCGAACCGCGCGCGAGATCAGTGGAACCGCGCGGCTGAGCATGGCGAGTCCGCATATCTTGAACGCAAGCGCATCACGGCCGAAGGCGTACGTTTCGACGCGGACGGCACGATCTTCGTGCCGATGTATCAGTATGGCGATGACGCTCGTCTCGTCGGCCTGCAGAAGATCACGCCGGACGGCGCGAAGCGCTTCAACAAGGGCATGGAAAAGAAGGGCGCTTCGTATCTGCTCGGCGAGGTCAGTGCAGACGACCAGATCGTGCTGGTGGCCGAAGGGTATGCAACCGCACGCGCGATCCGCATGGCGATCGGCGACGCATTCGCTGTCGATATCTGCTTCGACGCGGGGGGCATCCTCCCGGCCGTGCGCTACCTGCGTGCGACGTATCCGGATGTGCACGTGCTGATCTGCGCCGACGACGACTGGAAGATCGAGCAGCGCATGCGCGACTGGCTCGCCGACGAGTTCGCTTTCCGGGGTGAACTGGTGTTTGGCGCTGAACCGGTGCGGATCGAGGCGAAGAATACGTGGTACATGGTCGCCGCGTCACGCCGTCGTGACGACAACGGCGTGCCGTATGTCGAGTTGAGCTACGGTAACGACGTGATGCCGTTGCGCCGTAAGCGGTTCGAGAACACGGGCCTGAAGCGTGCGTACGAGGCGGCAGCGACGATCGCCGACGTCAGCGTCGTCTATCCAGCATTCGCCAATCGCGGCGAGCGCAAGCTGACCGATTTCAACGACCTGCACGTCGAAGAGGGCATCGATCCTGTCCAGGCGCAGGTGCAGGCGGCAATCTTGCGCGTCATCGCGCCAGCTAACGAAGAGATTCGGCCGGCGATGGTTGCTGTGTCAACCGCGGACGCCACGCCGACGAAACCCACCGCGACGTCCGCTGCCGCGAAACAGGCGGAATGGGATGGCCGTGAGGCAGAGAACGGCGCACACACGTGGGAGCAGGATCTGGCGCGATCGGACAAGGGCCGGCTGTTGCCGACGCTCGGTAACGTGCACCTGATCCTGTCGAACCACAAGGCGTGGCAGGGTGTGATCGAACAGGACGACTTCGGTGGCCGTGTGATGAAGCGTCGTGCGCCGCCGTTCCCGCAGGGTGTTACGGGCGAGTGGACCGACATGGACGACCAGCGCACCGTTCTCTGGTTGTCTCAACGGTACGGCCTCGACACGCGGACCGATATCGTGATGAACGCGGTCCTGTTGGTGGCGGACGCGACGCACTTCCATGAAGTGCGCGAATACCTCGAAGGGCTGAAATGGGACGGCGTGCCGCGCGTGCGATCGATGCCGTCGACATACCTGCGTGTCGCCGACAGCGAGTATGTGCAGCTCGCGTTCACGAAGTGGATGATCGCGGCCGTCGCGCGCGTGATGGAGCCGGGCTGCAAGGTCGACAACGTCCTGATCCTCGAAGGCAAGCAGGGGCACCGCAAATCGACGGCGCTGAAGGTATTGGCCGGCGCTCCGTGGTTCACCGACACGCCGATCCAGATCGGCAACAAAGACACGTACGCCGTGCTGGCCGGTAAGTGGGTGATCGAGCTGGCCGAGCTGGATTCGTTGAACAAGGCCGACTCGTCGGCGGTGAAGAGCTTCTTCGCGACGGCCGTCGACCGGTTCCGCAACTTCTACGGCAAGCGTGCGACCGACGTCCCGCGTCAGTGCGTGTTCGCTGGCTCGGTCAACTTCGACACGTACCTGAAGGATGAGTCCGGCAACCGGCGTTACTGGCCGCTGCGTGTCGGCGGTCTGGTCGACATTGACGGCATTGTGGCCATTCGTGAACAGCTCTGGGCGGAAGCCGTACACCTATATCGCTCGGGCGTTGTGTGGCACGTTGAAGAGCATGAGCGCCCGCTGTTCGAGATCGAGCAGGCGGAGCGCTACGAAGGCGACGTGTACGAAGACAAGATCGCCAAGGCCCTGGAATTCGTGTCGCGCACGACGATGGAAGAGATCCTTGCGGACATTCTGAAGCTCGACACGTCGAAGTGGACGCTGGCAGAGCAGCGCCGTATCGGCAAGGCGTTGAAGTCGCTCGGGTGGGTACGCAAGCGCGAGTCGACCGGATCGCGGGGTTGGTACTACGTGAAGGAGGAGCAGCAGCCGGAAGTGGAGCGCGAACTGGTCGCAGCGGGTGATGACGACAGTCCGCTGTGATCGTGTGGCGCGCCATGGGATCAGTCACGGCCGGCCATTGGGTTGGTCATGGCCGGCCGTGACGTCCCGTGTCCCAACGTCCCAAGGCGTTGCCTCGTGTGCGGGTGCGCAGCGCGACATGCGCGACGTGAGCGGCGCATGTCGCGCATGTCGCAGGCGCGCACCCCCACAAGCCTTTTCCATTGGGACATTGGGACATTAGGACGAATAGGAGAGAGTGATGATCGATTTGAAAGAGCGGGTGGGCGTTGCAATGAGCGTTCGTGGTCAGTTCACCGACCCGATTGCCGATCCTAAAGTTACTTTGGGCGCGCTCGCCTTTGCGAACGATCTCGGGAGCTTGCTGGCCCGAATCAAGGCAGGGCCGCTGCCGACGCCTGCGATGATTCGACGTGCAACGTTGCTGTTGGCGCAGATGATCCGGACGTCGGGCCGATTCAAGCGTGCGCGGTTCACGGGCCTGTCGCGCGACGAGCGTCGCGATCAACGTGCGGGGCACGCTGTCGAGCGTTCGAAGGTCGACATCATTGAACGATTCGCGCTGCGGTTGCTGGACGAGTGGGTGAACGATCAGTGTGTCGAGTGTGAGGGGCGTGGTGTCGTGCGTCACGCGCGTGCCGTCACGACGTCAACGCACGCGTGCGATGTGTGCGGTGGCAGCGGGAAGGTGTGTGTATCAGAGGAGCGTATCCCTTTCTTTGAGGGGCGTAACGGGCCGCTGGTCTTTCGGGAATACGAACCATGCGATGACTGCGGAGGGATGGGCCGGATCGCTGCGTCGCCGGCTTCGGATTCGAAGGGCCGGCATATTTGCCCCTGCTGTTCCGGTTCCGGCAAGCGGCAGGTCGACGACGCCGGCAGGGCGCACGCGCTCGGCGTATCGCTCGACGAGTATCGTAAGAACTGGTCGTGGCGCTTTCACGACATGCTCGCGCTGTTGGATACGGTAGATGGATCGGTGTACGACACATTACGTCGGCAATTGCGAGGATGAAACGTATTCCATTTCAAGAGCGGATCGCTTAAACTTTGCACATCCTTTACCGCGTCACTGGATAAATGAGCGACCGCATACTCGTGTCGCAACCTTCGCCCGACAGGCGTACTGAATCGCGGGAGCGCCGCGACCAACAACGATAACTGTCAGTCGGGATCTGTTGGGAGGGCGTTCGCCCTTACGAAATGAATACCAAAGCCCTGAGTGCGAAAGCTCTCAGGGCTTTTTGCATTGGAGCGCGAGATGCGTACAAACTCTGGAGCTGGCCCGGTGGACCTGATCCTTGGCGAGCGGGTAGCTGAGGCCGTCAAAGAGGCGGTGCAAGACGATCCGAAAGCGTACGGTATGGCCGATGGAGAAGAAGCTGAAGCGCTCAGGGCATTGTCGGCGACCCTGAGCACTATGGATGAATCCGGCAATCAGATTGCTGTTTTGGTACGCGCAGAGCGCAGCGCTCGCGACGTACTTAGATCTTCCGGAGTGTTTCCGGGAGCAGGTCGCGCACCGATTGCTTGAATGTCTCGATGATCTCGTCGGACGCCTCTGACGCAATAAGCTTCGACACACGCAACTCAGTCAGTGTGTCGACCGCAGTAACGAATGCCGGGTTGTTTGCATTAGCTTCGGCGAGTGCGCGCACAACGGTGTAAAGCGCCATATTGTCCGCGACAAGTTGCTGCTTGATCGGGGCGTCGGCCTCCAGGGTTTCTGCAATTTTCTTAAGTGCGTCGCTCATACGGATTTCCTTCGTGGTTGAGACGCGCGATTTTACAGCTCAATGGATGGGGCGGTTTCTTGCTCCGATCGCGTGGGTGCGACAACTGACTGCTGCCTGACGCGGTCTGCACAGTCCATGAGCAGGCGGGGACCCTCAGGGCATCGCCACACGCGGGGGCTCGCACCCGCGTTTTTTCTCTACTGGCGAGTCTCCATAGGGGGTCATATTCATGCCGACTCAGCAGCAGATCGCTGACCATCTCGACCTTGACCAGTCGGCCGTTTCGCGGTTCGTCGACAAGGTCCAGCTCGATTACCGAGCGGTGTCTATCGACGAGATCCGCATCGCCTACATCCGGCATCTGCGTGAGGTCGCGGCCGGTCGTTCCAGCGAGACCGGTATCGATCTCGTCGCCGAGCGAGCGATGACGGAGCGCGTCGATCGCGAGATCAAGCTCCTGACGCTGGCCGAGAAGAAGGGGCAGCTCGTCAATGCGGCGCAGCTTGAACAGGCGTACGGCCTGATGGTCGGCGCATTTCAAACGGAGCTGCTGTCGCTGTCCGACAAGCTGGTGCAGGAGCTGCGCACGCTATACGGCGTCGAGGTGGATGTCGAATGGTTGAACGAGCATATATATGGATGCCTTGAGCAGCTTTCTGAATACGACCCAGACAGTCCACGCGGTGATTCGCCGGATCGCGACGATGCTGCGTCCCCCGGAGCGGATTGGGACGACGGACTGGGCACGCAAACATCGTCGGTTGAGCGCGAAGGGTTCGGCCAGCCCCGGCCGGTATAACCCGAACATCACGCCGTGGGTGTTCGGCATGCACGAAGCGCTGGACGATCCGACGGTGCAGAAGATCGTGTGCATGAAGTCGGCGCAGGTCGCGTGGACAGATGGCGTGCTGCTGAACTACATCGGCAAGCGGATCGACGTTGATCCGTGCCCGATGATCGTCATGTTCCCGAAAGAGAAGACGGCGAAGAAGTTCAACCTGGAGAAGTTCGAGCCGATGGTCGAGGTGACGCCTCGCCTCTCGGCGAAATTGCCGGTTCACGCGGCCCGCGACAAAAACAACTTGTGGGATCACAAGACGTTCGCGCGCGGCTTCCTGAAGTTCATCACGTCGAATGCGCCGGACGAAGTGAAGTCGACGCCGGCCCCGGTCGTTGCGGTCGAGGAGCCGGACGACGCGAATACGAACGTGCGCGAGCAGGGCGATTCGATCACGCTGCTGGAGGAGCGGAACAAGAGCTATTCGGCCCGGCGGCGCAAGATGATCTTGGGCGGCACGCCAACCATCGACGGGCTGTCGCGCATCCAGCAGGCTTACGCGGCATCGGATCAGCGCGTGTATCTGGTGCCGTGCCCTGATTGTGACGAGGAGCATGAGCTGGCGTGGGAAAACGTCACGTGGAGCGAGGGCGCCGAAGTCGTACATGAGGTCTACGGCCGCGCCCAACCGGAGACGGCTCGTTACACCTGCCCGCATTGCGGCTCTTTGTGGGACGACGCGACGCGCATTCGCGCGGTCCGTCGCGGGCGATGGGTTGCGACGGCACCGTTTCACGGCGTTGCCGGCTTCCGCATCAACGAGCTGGTGTCGCCGTTCCCCGGCTCGAACATGGCCGAGCTGGTCAAGAAGTGGCTGACGGCCGACAAGGCGCTGCGCGAGGGCGACGACACGAAGATGCGTTCGTTCGTGAACAACTCGCAGGGCCGGGCGTACAAGTACAAGACCGATCTGCCCGAGCTGGACGTGCTCGCGCAACGTGCGCTGCCGTACGCGGAGCTGACCGTGCCGACTGGCGGTCTGGTGTTGACGCTTGGCGTCGACGTGCAGCACGACCGGCTCGCGATCGTCCTGCGCGCATGGGGGCGGGGCGAGGAAAGCTGGCTCGTTCTTTGGGGCGAGATCTACGGCAATGTGACGGAGCAACAGCAAGACCCGATGACGGGCGGCGTATGGGGTGCGTTGACGATGCTGCTGTCGCACGCATACCGGCATGAGAACGGCTGGCTGCTGCGCGTACGCGCAACCTCGATCGACTCGTCGGACGGTGCGACGTCGGACGCCGTATACAAGTATGTGCGCGCGGCGCAGCAGGCCGGTTACAACGTCATGGCGGTCAAAGGCAGCAGCAACGTCGACGCGGAGATATTCAGCGTGCCGAAGGCATCGATCGACTCGACGCGCAACAACAGCAAGGCAGCGAAGTACGGGCTGCGCCCGTACATGGTTGGCGTGAGCCGCGCGAAGGATCTGATCCTCGAAAACCGGCTGAAGCTTGAAGGCGACGGGCCAGGCCGCATGCACTGGTACAGCGGCGTGCGCAGCGACTACCTATCGCAGCTCACTGCAGAGGTAAAGGTGCCGGGTCCACGTGGCGGTAAGCGCGTGTGGAAGAAGATCAGTCCAAGAAACGAAGCGCTGGATTGTGAAGGGTATGCGTTGCACGCGGCCCGTAGTGTGAAGGTGCACCTGATGAAGGAAGCAGACTGGCAAGTCGCGCAGCATCGTGCGTCGCAGGTCTCGTTGTTCGATGCGGTTCCGGTGCTGGAGGCATTGCCGTCGGCGCTGCCTGCCGAGGTGCTGCCCGACCCGCCGGTCGACGAGGTAGTTACAGAGCGTCCGCGGCCGTCGCCGCAGGTAGCAAAACCCACCGAAACCCCGCCCCCGAGCGGGGTTTCGCGCATTCAGGGGCGTCGTGTTGGTCGCTCGACGTACCTGAAGCGGCGCTAAACGAGGGAATCGCATGGCATACACAAAACAGGATCTGCAGAACATCCAGTCTGCAATCGCGAAGGGCGAGCTGGAAGTCCAGTATGCCGACCGGCGCGTGAAATATCGCTCGATCGGCGAGCTGCGCGAGGCGCGCACCGAGATTATTCGCGACCTGAACGGCGCGGCCGGGCGTTCGTCGATTGTCAGGATTCGCCACGCCGGCAAGGGGGTGCGATGAAGGGGGGCTTTCCGTCACTCGCGCGGCGCGGATTCGTGGTACCGACGCGGCTCAAGGCGGCGGCCTACGAGTCGGCGAGCACGACAGGCGCACGGGCGAAGTCGTGGCGGACGTCGAGCGCGGGACCGAATGCAGCGGCGGCACAAAACCTGCCGCTGTTGCGCTCGCGTGCTCGCGACGCGATCCGCAACGATCCGTGGGCGAAGACGGCGATCGCGCGACTCGTATCGAACACGATCGGGAACGGCATCCAAGCGCACCCGCAGCATCCGAACGATGCGGTGCGCAAGATGCAAAAGCAACTTTGGGAAGATAGCTGCGAGGAGATCGACGCGGACGATCTGTTCGATATGGCCGGTGTACAGACGCTCGCAGCGCGTGCGTTCTTCGGCGACGGCGAGGTGCTGGTGCGTCGTCAATTGCGCAGTCCTCGCGAAGGCTTGGCGGTCCCGATGCAGATCCGGCTTCTCGAAGGCGATCTGCTTCCGATGGAGAAGAACGAGATTGTGCCGGGCGGGGGCGAGATCGTGAACGGCGTCGAGTTCAACACGGACGGTCGACGCGTTGCGTATCACCTGCTGCAGCGTCATCCCGGCGAGTACGGGCGTGCATCGACTGCCAACATGCAGACCGTGCGCGTGCCGGCCGACGAGATCGCGCACGTTTTTCTCGCGCTGCGGCCCGGCCAGGTGCGCGGGGTTCCGGAGCTGTCGACGGTGCTGCTGCGGCTCAAGTCGCTGGACAACTTCGACGATGCGGTGCTGTTCCGGCAGGAGGTCAGCAACCTCTTCGCCGGGTTCATCACGAAGCCGCCGGCCGAGCCGGGTTTTCCGGGCGATCCGGTGACGGGCGGTGAAATGCAATACGACGTCGACGGCTTCTCGCCGGTCGTGTCGCTCGAACCGGGGAGCATGCAGGAGCTGGCTCCGGGTGAAAGCGTCACGTTTGCAGAGCCGCCGGGCGCAGGGACCGACTACGGGCTGTTCATGCGTCAGCAACTGATGGCCGCTGCGGCGTCGGTGGGCATGCCGTACGAGGTCATGACGGGCGATCTGCGCGACGTGAGCGATCGTGTGCTGCGGGTGATCTTGAACGAGTTCCGCCGGTCGGTCGAGCAGATCCAGTGGAACGTGTTCATTCATCAGTTTTGCCGGAAGGTTTGGCGCTGGTGGGTCGACGCTTGCGCGTTGTCGGGCGCGATACCGATGCCGGACTACTACCGACGCCGTCGCGACTATCTGCGGGTGCGATGGGTGCCGCAGGGCTGGCCGTATATCCATCCGGTGCAGGACGTCACGGCGAAGCGGATGGAGATCCGCTCCGGGCTGGCGAGTCGGACGGGGGCGGTGTTGTCGCGTGGTGACGATCCGGAGCAGGTCGACCGAGAGAACGCGGACGATCTCGCACGCGAGCGTCGGCTTGGGATTCGATATGACACGCTCGATCCGGTCGACGGAGCGGGCGATCTTTCTAATGGGGATGGCGAATGAAAGGGAAGAAGCGGTGGTGGGACATCCGCGCGCAAGCGAACGCGGCGGGCGGGAGCGAGGTCGAGATCCGGATTTACGGCGACATCGGATTCTGGGGCACCGATGCCGATCTGTTTGCCGCGAAGCTCGACGAGGTGGCGGCAACCGCGACATCGATCGTCGTCGCGATCAACTCGATGGGTGGCGACGTGTTCGACGCGTTCGCTATCTATAACGCGGTGCGTCGGTATGCCGGCAAGGTGAAGGGGCGCGTCGACGGCGTCGCCGCGTCGGCAGCGTCGTTGATCCTGATGGCTTGCGACACGATCGAGATGCCGTCGAACGCGCGGCTGATGATTCACAACCCGCACACGGTCGCGGCCGGCGAGGCGGGCGATCTGCGCAAGCTCGCTGATCTGCTGGAAAGCATGTCGGACAGCATGTTGGCGGCCTACGTCGAGCGCAGCGGCCGGACCGAAGAGGAGGTCCGCGCGATCATGGACGCCGAGACTTGGCTCACGGCCGCGCAAGCGAAGGAGCAAGGCTTCTGCGATGCAATCGTAGACCCGATCCGCATCGCCGCATACGCGGGCGCTGCGCGGCTCGCTGCGCGCTACGCGGCGGTGCCGGCCGAAATCGTGGCGGTGCTGGAGGGCGACGGCGAGGTGCCGCCGGTCAATCCGCCGGCCGATCCTTCGTCGCAGCCGCCGGCAGCACCGGACGTCACGGCGCTGGCGGCGCATGTGTACGCGACGTGTCGCGACGCTCGCATCGAGCACTGCGCCGAGGGCATCGTGCTGGCGACCGGCCTGCGCGATCGGGCGACCGTCGACGCGGCGATCCGCAGTGCGCAGGACATCGCCGGTATCTGTCTGGCCGCGAGCCTGACCGAGCTGACGGCCGGCTTCGTTGCGGACGGGCTGACGGCGGATCAGGTGCGTGCGCGGCTGTTCGAGCGTGTCACGGCCTCGCAGAAGCCGATCAACCATCGTGCTGCCCCGGTTGTGTCGCAAGACGCGCCCGTGGTCGCGAATGCGCCGCGTGCGGCGTCCATCTACGCGGCTCGCAAGAGCGGCAAGTAACTTTGACGTAACCCGAGGAGGGGAAAACTCATGTCGAACTGGAAGGTACAGGCAAATCTCCCGGCCGAATTTCTCGTGTCGGAGGGCAACGGCCAGATCTCGCGCGAGCGGATCGTCGTGAAGGCAGGCGCTGCACTGCCGGCCGGGCAGGTGCTCGGCGTAACCAGTACCGGCGAATACGCGCCGTACGACAACGCCGCGAACGACGGTTCCGAAGTCGCAGCAGCCGTGCTCTATGCGCCGCTGGCGGCGTCCGACGCGTCGCGTCGGGCGACGGGGATCGTCCGGCTCGCCGAAGTCGCGGGCGGGCTGCTCACGGGTCTCGATGCCGCCGGTCGTGGCGATCTCGCCGAGCGACACGTGATCGTCCGCTGATCGCGACACACCCCATTCAAGGCCACGCCGACCGCGTGGCTTTTTTGTATCCATTTTCATGTCGGAGGTTGTATGGCGGATATCGCCCTGTTTCAAGACGATGCGTTCTCGCTGTCGTCCCTGAGTGCTGCGATCAACGATCAGCCGTATGTTCCCGGCCGGATCGGCACGCTCGGCCTGTTCGAAGAGGACGGCATCACGACGACGACGATCCAGATCGAGCGCGACGGCGACACGCTCGCACTCGTCGCGGCGGGCGAGCGCGGTTCGCCGGCAGGCGTTGTCGTTGGCAGCAAGCGCAAGATGATCCCGTTCAATACGGTGCATCTGCCGCAGCGCGCAGTGATCAAGGCGGACGAGATACAGAATTTGCGCGCATTCGGTTCCGAGACCGAGCTGGAGGCGCTGCAGACCGTCGTGAATCGCCGGCTCGCGAAGATGCGCCGCCAGCTCGACGCGACGCACGAATTCCATCGTATCGGCGCGATCAAGGGCGCTGTTCTGGATGCGGACGGCAAGACGGTGCTGATCGACCTGCTCCAGTATTTCGGCATCGAGCAGACGGTGATCCCGTTCGACCTGGGCAAGGCCGACACCGAGATCCGCGTGAAGTGCGTCGAGGTGCAGGACGCGATCGAAGATGCGCTGGGCGCGACGACGTACACGGGCGTGCGCGTACTCTGCGGCCGGTCGTTCTGGAACAAGCTGATCGTCGCGAAGACCGTGAAGGAGACGTACCTTGCGACCGCGATGGCAGCGTCGCTGCGTGGCGACGCGCGCGATGCGTTCGACTTCGGCGGTTGCACGTTCGAGCGCTATCGGGGCCGCGTCGGCGATGTCGGCTACGTCGCGGACGACGAAGCGCACGCGATTCCCGAAGGTGTGCCGGACCTGTTCATCACGCGCTTCGCGCCGGCCGACTACGTCGAGGCAGTCAACACGACGGGCATTCCGTACTACGCGAAGCAGGAGCTGATGGACTTCGGCAAGGGCGTCGAGATCGAGGCGCAGTCGAACCCGATCCACCTGTGCACGCGCCCGAAGGCGCTGGTCAAGCTGAAGGCGTGACATGGCGTTCCGGGATCTGATGGTCGACGTCGATGCGGCCGTGAAGCGAGACCTGTCGGACGAGGTCAAGATCGATGGCAAGCCGCTGCAAGGCATGTTCAAGGCGCCGTGGCTCGGCCCGGATCTCGGAACGCAACGCACGCAGCTCGTTGCGCCGATCCTCGACATCACGGACGACGACGCTGCACGCGTGCGTGAGGGCAGCATCGTCGAAGCGGGGGGCGAGCGGTTCCGTGTCTTCGAGATTCATCCGACCGGCACGGGCTGGACAATCCTGATTCTGAGGTGACGATGGATCTGCTGAAGGTCGAGATCGACGTACGGGGGGCGCTCGAAGCGCTCGCGGGCCTGCCGCCTGCAGCAATGCAGGCGGCATGGCGTCGGACGCTGCGCAAGACAGGCGCGTGGATTCGGAGTCAGACGGCGAAAGAGGTCAGCGGCGCGACGGGCATTCAGCAGAAGCTGCTGCGGCAGCGGATGTACTTCTTCATGCGCTCGCTCGACACGGGCAAGGTGTGGCTCGGGTTGAACCCGCTCGAGGCGCATCGGCTCGGCGCGGTTCGGCGCACGAAGAAGGGGATGCGCGCCGGCAAATCACTGTTCGAGGGCGCGTGGCGCAAGACCAAGGCGCAGCCGGACGGCGCGATCTACCGTCGCACCGGAAAGGCGCGAACGCCGTTCGAGGTGGTGACGGTCGAATGGTCGCAGACCGGCGATCCGGCATTTCGACGCGCTGCGCGTGTGTGCGAGGCGCGGCTGATGACGGTGCTGCGGCAAGAGGTCAACTACGAAATCCAGAAGGCGGCGAATCGTGCTCGATAACCTGAAACAACTCCATGACGGTATCGAGGCCGGCCTGCGTGCGCGCTTGCCCGATCTCGAACGTATCCACGCGTACCCGAAGATCGGCAAGTCAATCGAAACGCCGTTCGTCGCGGTCGAGCTGGCGGAGCTGGAGCCGGGGCACGACGACGGCACGGGCCGGGTGCCGCTGATCGCGCGCATGCAGGCCCGCGTGATCGTCGACCCGCTGGTGGAGGATGCTGAGGTCCAGGTGCGCGAGTTGTCCGCGCGCGTGCTGCAAACGGTGCACGGGGCGACGTGGGGGCTGCCGATGACGCCCGGCAAACAGGTCGGGTCGGCGGGCGAAGATCCGTTCCGGCCCGAACTGGATACGTATCTCGTTTGGCTCGTCGAGTGGGTGCACGAATTTGACCTGGGCGACGCGTACGAACCGCCGACGAAGGGGCGTGCGGTGTTGTGGGGTGTCGATCCGGAGACCGGGCCGGGGCACGAAGACCATTACTGGAATCCGGTGGAGCAGGGAGCGGGGTGACGTGTGAGCGACTTCGAGCTTGGCGAGATGGATCGCCGCATGGCGTGCCTGACGCAGTCTGCGGTCGTGGAGGCGATCACGTACGATCCGCCGCGCGTGAAAGTGCGTGTCGGCGATTGGGTCAGCGACTGGCTCAAATGGCAGGCCGGTGCCGCCGGCAAGGTTCGGCATTGGCGTCCGCCGTCCGTTGACGAGGAGGTTGCCCTGTGGGCACCGTCCGGCGATCTCGCGGGTGCGTTCGTCGCGCCCGGCTACTACACAGAGCAGCACGGCGGGTCTGGACGGTCGAGTCCCGACGAGACGGCGATCGATTACCCGGACGGTGCGTACGAGCAGTACAACCATGCGGGCCATGAATACGTGCTGTCAGTGCCTGCCGGTGGTCGGATCGTGTTCCGCATCGGCGGGACTGAGTTCGAGCTGAAGGCGGACGGCGCGACGCTGCGCAGTGCGAAGCTGCTGGCGGACGTTCCGGATTCGACGTTCACGGGTAACACGACGACCGAGAAAATGCTCACGTTCAACGGTGGCATGCAGGGCAAGCCGGGCGAGGGCGGGGGTGTCGCGATGAAGATCGAGGGCAGTGCGGACTATACCGGTGACGTTACGGCCGGCGGTAAGTCGCTCACGAAGCACAGGCACCGTGAGCAGGGCGACGGCGAGCTGGTCGGCCCGCCAGTGTGAGCACAGCAAAGTAACTTTTGACCCCGCCCGTGCGGGGTTTTTCGTTTGTGGGGGTGGTGATGGCGAAAGACGCACAGCAAGGCGGGGCGGTGGCACCCGTGACATTCATCGATACCGAGTTCCGCAGCCGCGTGATCGTGTTTCCGGACGGCTCGCACGTTGCCGTGCTGGCCGGCAAAACGGAAGTGACGGAGCCTGAGCATATCGCGTATCTCGAATCGCGCGGGTGCTTCAAGCGCATTCCGACGAAGGCGCAGTGATGGTCGCGCTGGTCGGTATGTGTCGCCGTACGGGCCGACTGATCGGCGGTCTGGATCATCTTGTGCAGAGCATCGCGGACATTCTCAGCACGCGCAAGGGAACCCGCCGCGAGCGACCCGATTACGGCTCGGATCTCCCTGCGATGGTTGACCTGCCCGTCACGCGCGGATGGATCTCGGCCGCGCAGGCGGAAGCCGCGCGCGCGATCGGTCGATGGGAGCCGCGCATTGCGCTGGATAGCGTGAAGGCGCTCTCTGTCGTGGACGGCAAAGTAACTTTTCGGATCGCCGGCCAATACAACGGCGACGATGTTGTATTCGAGGTGACGATATGACAGTGATCGATCTGTCGGCGCTTGATCCACCGGATCTCGTCGAAACGCTCGACTTCGAGGAGGTGTACCAGCGCAAGCTCGAACACTTCAAGAGCATCTATCCGGATTGGACGGCTGCGCTCGAATCCGATCCGGTCGTCAAGTTGATCGAGCTGGCGGCGTACGACGACATACGGTTTCGGGCGCGTGTCAACGATGCAGCCCGAGCCGTATTGCTGGCGTACTCGACGGGCGCGGATCTTGAACACCTCGCGGTGCTCTGGAATTTGCAGCGGGAGACAGTCGATCCCGGTGATCCGGAAGCGCATCCGCCTGTCCCCGCGACAGTCGAGCGCGACGAGCGGCTGCGATTGCGTACGCAGATGGGTATCGAGCGTTCGTCAACGGCGGGGCCATTCGGTGCATATCGGTCGATGGCGATGGATGCATCGCCGGATGTCGCCGATGTGCGCGTCGATCGACCGGAGGGCGGTGTCGTTCGCGTCGTGGTGAAGTCGTACTCGAACGGTGGCGTTGCCAGTGCTGCGCTGCTCGACACGGTCCGCCGAGCGCTCTCTCCCGAAGATCGTCGGCCGCTCAATGACACGCTGCTAGTTGTGCCGGCACGGCCGGTCGAATACTCGATCGTCGCCGACGTGTACATCGGGCGCGGGCCAGATCCGGGCGTCGTGCTTGCTGCGCGACGGCAGGATCTCGATATCGCAGTCGCTGCGGGCGAAGCGCTACGGGTTGGCATGCCTCGCTCGGCCGTAACCGGGGCGCTGCATCCCAAAGCGTCGGGTGTCGTGCGTGTCGATCTGAAGGCCCCTATGGCTGACGTGGTGTGTGCGATCGATCAGTTCGCCCGGTGTACATCGATCGTGCTGAATCCGAAGGTGAACGATGACGACTGAAGCACTACTGCCGACGAACCAGACGAGTCTAGAGGCCGCGCTCGCACAGGTGATGCGGCCGTCTGTCGATCCGAACGTGATCCGCACGCTCTGGGATGCGGATCGCTGCCCGGCCGCTTTCTTGCCGTGGCTCGCGTGGTCGCTGGCAGTCGACGGATGGGAGCTGGCGGAGTCGGAAGAGGCGCGACGCGCGCTGATCAAGTCGTCTCTGGCGATCTATCAAAAGAAGGGCACGCCGTGGGCGATCCGCGAGATCGTTCGTCGTCTCGGGTTCGGCGAGATCGACATTCAGGAGGGGCGGCAGATCAAGCGGCGAGACGGTTCGGCGAAGCGCGACGGTCGATATCTGCACGGCGGGTCGACTGCATGGGCCGAGTACATCGTGAAGCTGCGGCGGCCGGTGACGCGAGATCAGGGCGAGAACCTGAAGCGGGCGATCGAGCGTTATGCGCCGGCTCGTAGCCGGCTCGCGTGGCTCGATTTTTCTGAGGTTGCGATCCGACACAACGGTGTCGCGACGCGCAATGGTCAATTTACGCGAGGGGTGATCGGTACATGGCCAATCTGAAAGAAGAAAGCAAGTGGGAGGAGGGGGTCTACCAGTTCGAAACGTCGGACCCCGTACAAGGTGGTCCTGATGGGATCGACAACGTGCCGACAAAGCAACTTGCGAATCGGACGCGGCACCTCAAAGACCGGGCGGACGGCACCGACAAGCGTGTCGGCGAAGTCAGTGCGCAAGTTGATGCACTCGGCAAGCGAACCGACGCACTCGGTAACGAAAAGCTGCCGTACACGGGCGGTACGTTGAAGGGTGTACTGCTGGGAAAGGTCGGCGCAATTACGCCGAATAACGCAAACAACGCTGGTTTCGGGTTTGCGAATGATCCCGATACGGGCATGTTCTCGCCGCGCGACGGGTATCTGCAGATCGGGGCGCAGGGCGTTTCGCACCTGGAGATTCAAGGTAACAACTGCTTTGTTGGACCAGCAGTGGCGAGCGGCTGGCTTGCGTTGATTTCCGGTGGTGCGGAGCGAATGCGTTTAACTCAGGGCGGGCGTTTGCTCGTCGGTACGACGGCCGACAATGGTCGCGACGGCATGCAAGTTGCGTATCGAACGTCGTTTGCGAACGGCGTTCAGATTACGGGGATGGACTCGGGCGACGGCGGGCAGCTTCGTGCGTGCGGCGGTCAGTACGGCGTGATGTTTCGTCACGACGACATCACGGCGTACTGGCTGCAAACAAAGAAGGGTGATCCGCTCGGCAGTTGGAACGACTACCGGCCGTTTTCATGGACCCTTGATACCGGGGCCGTGAGCATCGACGCGACGGGTGCCGGTACGTATCTAGGTGGATCGGTCAACGTCGTTGGAGACATAACGTTGAGGCCCGCATGGGGCGAAGGTCGGATTCGCTTCGGTGCGGTCGACGGATACTTCTACGCGAATGCGGACAACGTTGGATGGTACTCGGCAACGAAAGGCTCATTCCAGTACTTCTTCGGCAGTCGAACGTTGCGTGTTGACGGGCAGATGGTCTATCACACGGGCAATCTAACGCCGCTCGACATGAACAACGGCGGGACGCTCAAGGGTGCGCTCTGGCTTGCTGCCGGTGCGCGGATCTACCTGTCGGAAGGCACACCTCAGAACCCGTCATTGACGTTCGACAAAGACGGTGCACCGGATACGGGTCTGTACCACATCACGGACGGTGCGTTCGGCGTCACCTGCAACGGAATCGTGACTGCTCGATTCACGGCCGACAAAGGCACGATCTTCGATCGTCCGGTGCAGGTTCCTACGCCGGCTGCTGGCGACCGATCGAACAATGCAGCATCGACGGCGTACGTCGTCGATGCGATCGCGTCGGCATCGATCGGCCAGATCATTTTCGAGGTGCGAAACAGTGTGCGGGCGGGTTGCCTGAAGCTGGACGGAGCGTTACTCAAGCGAGCCGATTATCCGCAGCTCTGGGCGTACGCTCAGGCAAGCGGTGCGCTCGCAACGGAGAAGGATTGGGCCGCTGGTTGGTGGGGGTGCTTCTCGATCGGCGACGGGGAGACGACGTTCCGCATCCCCGAGTTTCGCGGCGAAGGTGTCCGGTGTGCTGACGGCGGGCGGGGTGTTGATTCTGGTCGCGGTGTCGGTTCGTGGCAGGACAGCCAAAACCGCTCCCACTCGCACGGCGCCTCGTCAGGTGCCGCTGGAGATCACACACATACCGCTTGGACTGATGCGGCTGGCTGGCACGGACACAACATTACGCAGCAGCCTCACTCGCACGGGTTTGGTCTCGGGTCGAACGGTGCGTATTCGACGAGCACCGGGCGCGGGTACGGCATGGACAACGGTCGTGCGAACAACTTGGGAACGGATGGTGCAACGATCCCTATCGGCATCGATGGAAATGGACAGCATACGCACGCCGTCGGTATCGGCGGTGTTGGTGGTCACTCGCATGCAATCAGCGTTGCCGCTGACGGGGGCACCGAAGCGCGCATGCGCAACATCGCAGTGCTTGCCATGATCCGCGCATATTAATTCGTGAGGTAGAACATGCTTTGCAATCAATACGACAGTTTGACCGGGCAGTACATCGTGAGCTTTCTTGCCGATGTCGATCCGATGAATTCCAGCCGCTATCTGGTTCCCGCATTCTGCACGCTCGAGCCGCTGCCCGAACGTGCGCCGCGTACCTGGCCGTTCTGGCGTGCCGACAAATGGGAGATGCTGCCCGACTATCGCGGCGTGCGCCTCTATCGAACCGAGTCCGGTCTCGCGGCGGAAATTACCGTGGCAGGTGTGACGCCGGACGACGCTGGCCTGACTGAAGAGCCGCGCCCATCCGATACGCACGTATGGCGGGACGGGGCGTGGGTTGTCGACGAGAAGATCGTCGCAGACCGGGCGCGCGAGTCAGCGATGAATGACTTCTTCGCGCGGCTGGAAAAGGCCCGTCAGCAGAATCGCGGCAAGGCGGACGCTCGGATGACGGGGCGACTGTCGGATCTCGAAGAGGCGACGTTCGACGCATGGGCCGATTATCAAGTCGCGCTGGTGAATGTTGTCGAGTCGCCGACGTTTCCGGCGCAGATTGCGTGGCCCGCAGAACCTGATCAGGCCGCGATTCTCGCGGCGGTTGAGGCCGAGCGTGCAGCGAAAGCGAAGCGCGAAGCGGAGGAGGCCGCGCAGCGGGCGGCTGCTGAGAAGCAGGCCGAAGAGGATCGCGCTGAGGCCGAGGCGGAAATGCAGCGTCGAGCGGAGGAGGCGGCAACAACCGACGCCGCCCCCGAGCCGGAGCAACCGAAGGCATCCGATACGACCGTCAAAAAGTAACTTTGCCGACGCCGCATGTGTTGCCGGCGTCGTTTCGTTTCAAGCCGCTCCGATGAGCGGCTTTTTTATTTCCGGAGATCCGCATGGCAGCGACTTCCTTTTTTCACGGCATCACGACGACGATCGTCGACAGCGGTCCGCGCACGATTGCGGTGCCGTCGTCTTCGGTGGTCGGTATGACCGACACGTACACTCCCGGTCCCGATCTGGCGCAGCCGAACGTCCCGGTGCAACTGACGAGCTACGGCGAGGCGGTGCGCGCGTTCGGCGAGAACAGCGCGGTCGCACGGGCAGCCCGCGCGATTTACGCGCAGAGCAGCGCGATTGTGATCGCCGTGGGGGTGCCGGCAGCGGCCGACGCGGCGCAGCTCACGTCGGCGATCATCGGCGGTGTGTCGGCCGGGGGCGCACGCACGGGCATGCAGGCGCTGCTCGACGCGAAGTCGCGCTTCAACGCACAACCGCGTTTGCTGGTCGCACCTGGGCATACGTCCAAGCAGCCGGTCGCGACGGCTGCCGACTCGCTCGCCGGCAAGCTGCGCGCGATGGCCGTGATCGATGGCCCGAACGTCGACGACGAGGCAGCGATCGCGTACGCGAAGAACTTCGGCAGCAAGCGCCTGTACATGGTCGACCCCGGCGCGAAGGCGTGGAACAACGCGACGAACGGCGAGATCTCGCTGCCCGCGTCGACGTACGCGGCAGGGCTGTTCTGTCAGACCGACGCGAAGATCGGCTTCTGGGCGTCGCCGTCGAACAAGGAGATCGTCGAGATCACGGGGACGGGCCGGCCGATCGAATACCTCGACGGCGACGAGACGTGCCGGGCGAACCTGCTCAACAACGCGAACATCACGACGATCATTCGCGACGGCGGGTATCGCCTCTGGGGGAACCGTACGCTGTCGGCCGATCCGAAATGGAAGTTTGTCACGCGCGTGCGCACGCTCGACATCGTCATGGATGCCGTGCAAGCCGGCCACAAGTGGGCGGTCGATCGCGGCATTACGGCGACGTACGTCAGCGACGTGACCGAAGGGCTGCACGCGTTCATGCGTGATCTGAAGCGTCAGGGCGCAGTGATCAACTTCGAGGTCTATCCGGACCCGATGCTGAACACGGCGAGCCAGCTCGAAGACGGCAAGGTGTACTGGAACATCCGATTCACGGACGTCCCGCCGGCCGAAAACCCGATTTTCCGCTTCGAAGTCACGAACCAGTGGCTGACCGAAGTACTGGACAACCAGATCTAAGGGGGAACGATGATTCCGGAAACTCTGCACAACTGCAACGCGTTCATCGACGGCCGCGGATACGCCGGTCGCGCAACGAGCGTTACGCCGCCCAAGCTGAAGATCAAGACGGATGACTTCCGTGCGGGCGGCATGGACGCGACCGTCAAGATCGATCAGGGCATGGAAGCGCTCGATGCGTCATTCGCGATGTCGACGATGGAATACGAGGTGCTGCGCTTCTTCGGTCTGGTCGATCAGGGCGCGTTCAACGGTGTGTTTCGCGCGGGCTTCAAGGATCGCAGCGGCAAGACGAAGGCAGTCGCCGTGTATATGCGCGGCATGCTCTATGAAGTCGATCCCGGCGAATGGAAGCCGGGCGATAAGGTCGATGCGAAATACAGTGTGTCGTGCGATTACTACAAGATGGAGATCGACGGCGCGATCGTGCATGAGATCGACGTATTCGCGTGCAAGCGCGTGATCAACGGCGTTGACCAGCTCGCCGACATGCGTAAGGCGCTCGGCATGTAATTGCCTCGTCGACGTCACTCGACGGACACACAGCAAAGCTACTTTGTTCAATCAATGGCGAGCCGATGGCTCGCCATTTTTCATTTCAGGAATCGCAATGGAAAAGGTCACGGTCCCGCTCACCTATCCGATCAAACTCAATGGCGTCGAATGCGACAAATTCACGATGCGCCGGCCGAAGGTACGCGACATGCGCGGTGCGCAGAAGCTCGCTCCGAACGATGCTGAGCAACAGGAGCTGATCTTGTTCGCCAATCTCGCCGACGTGTCGCCCGATGACATCGAAGACATGGACATGGCCGATTACGAGCGCGTGCAGGACGCCTACTACTCCTTTCGATCCGTACGCCAAGCTGGACAGAAAGACGCTCAAGGCGCTGGCAAATCGGCTGGTGCGTGAATACGGCATGTCGCCGACATCGATTGACGAGATGACGGTCGACGACATGCTCTGGTGGCTGACGGATTGAGGGGGCCGGGATGGCGAAAGACTTAGCACTTGGCATCGTGATCGGCGGGGCCGTCTCGGCGACGTTCGGCAAGGCGATCACCGACACGTCGTCGAAGATCGACGCGATGAAGAAGCGGGCGAACGACTCGCGGCTCTGGCAGCGCCAGATCGGCGAGACGATGCGCCTGCAGGACGAGTTCCGTCGCCTTCATTTGGCGGGCGACAGCGCGGCGGACGGCATTCGCCGCAAGATCGACAGCAATTTGAAATCGCTGCGAGATGCCGGCATCGAGGTTGGCCGGCTCGACCGCGCGTATGCGCAGCTCGGGCGAACCGCTCGCGGGCTGGATCTGAAGGTGGCCGGACGCGAGCGGCTGGCAGCCGGGCAAGAGGCCGGCCGTGGCGTGATCGGCGACGCGGTGAAGCTGACGGCGGCAGTCGCGGTGCCAGCGACGATCTCGGCGAACTATCAGGCGATCATTCGCGACATCGCGATTAAGGCGGGTATCGCGCGCACGCAGGAAGAGGCCGCGATGGCGACGCGGATCAGGCGTGACGCCGGGGCGAACGGTATCGGCCGCAACGAGCTGGCGGACGCCGTCAACCAGATGGTGGCGGGCGGCATGGATCTGGATCGCGCGCTCAACTTCGCGCCGCTGGTCGCGAAGTTCTCCATCGGCCAAGGCGCGACGACGGTCGAAACCGCGAAGATGATCCAAGCGCTGCAGCAGAACGCGGAGATCGTCGATCCGAAGCAGATGTCGAAGGCGCTCGAAGCGATCGCGTATCTCGGCAAAGAAGGGTCGTTCGAGTCGGTCGACATGGCGCGTTGGTTCCCGGTGCTACTCGCCGAGATGAAGAAGATCGGCATCACGGGGCAGGACTCGGTGACGCAGCTCGGGGCAATGCTCCAGGTGCAGATGAAGACCGCCGGCAGTTCGGACGAGGCGGCGAACAACCTGAAAAACTGGTTTTCGAAGATCGGTTCGGGCGAGACCGAACGCAACTACGCGAAGGCCGGTGTCGATTACCAGGCCAAGATGCGCGAGGCGATCGGCAAGGGCTGGTCGACGCTGGAGGCGTCTTTCGTGCTCGCCCGCGCGTACATCGAGCGTGTCGACCCTGCCAAGGCGAAGCAGCTCGCAGCTGCGGCGAAGCAGTTCAATTCGGAGATGGACCCCGCCAAGCGTCAGGCGCAGATGGCCGCGTTCGCCGAGACGATGAAGACCGGCGACCTGTTCAACGACATGCAGGTCAAGGCGGCGCTGACGGCATACATGCAAAACGCCGAGCTGTATTCGAACCTGAAGCGCAACGCGCAGCAGGCGAGCGGCGAGATCCAGAAGGATCTGGAGGCACGTCGCGAGACGTCCAAACAGATCTGGAGCGAGGTCGGGCAGCGATGGGACGACGCGATGCGCAGCATTGGCGACGCCCTACGGCCGATCACGGATCGCGTTGGCGAGGCGGCGAAGGGGGCAGGGAGCGGTATCCAGTCCGCAGCAGACAGCGCTCCGAAGGCGACAGCTGCTGTCGTCGGCATCGCCGGCACGGTGCTCGCGGTGCGCGGAGCAAAGGCACTTTGGGGTATCGGTCGCGGCTTGTTCGATATCGCGCGCGGGACGGTGCTGGCGCGTGGTGGTCGAGGGGGTGCAGGGCGTGCCAGTGGTGCGGGTGGCGTCGTCGGGCGCGCACTGGATGCAGTCGGTGGGGCTGCAAGCGCCGCTGGTGGCGTCCAGCGCGTGTTTGTCGTGAACATGCCCGGCGGTGGCGTCGATGGTGGCGGGCTTGGCGATCTGATGGGCGGTGGGCGTGCAGGTCGAGCCGCGCGTCGCGCGGCAGCTCGGGCGGGGCGGCTCGGGAGGATCGGGCGCGTCGTCAACGCGGGACGTGCGCTCTTCGGTCGGGTTGCGCCGTGGGCAGGAAAGCTGGCCGTTGCGGGGACCGTCCTGAAGTTCGGCCTTGCGGCTCGCGAAGCATACGCCGTCGCGTCGAGCACCGATACGAACGATCGGAAGGCCACCCGGTTCGCTGGCATCGCCGGCAGTCTCGCGGGTGGCGTGATCGGCGCGAAGGTCGGGGCGACGATCGGGGCGCTCGGCGGGCCGATCGGATCGGCTGTCGTCGGCGTGCTTGGCGGGGCACTCGGGACGTTTGTAGGCGACAAGGCACTGAGCGCCATCGCGAGCAAGTTCTTGGGCCAGAAACCCGACGAGACGCCCGCGAATGCCGAGGCGGTCGCCAAGGCAGCGAAGGCAGCGGAAAGTCCGGCGGCAGATGCCCGGTTCGGGCCGCGTATCGATCAGACGAACACGTTCGCGCCGGTCTTCAACGTGAAGATCGAGGCGAGCGATACCGACATGGCTAACAAGTTTCTCCAACAGGTCAGCCCGCAGTTGACGCGGATGATGGAGGAGCAGCAGCGCAAGGCGAACAGTCGAACCGCAATGTTCGACGCGCCGCATATGTAAGGGAGGCGCTATGGATGTGTTTCGACAGATCTCGGGAGCAGCAACGCAGGCGGGGATCGCGACGGAGCGCGTGCGGCAGATGGTTCGCATATTCGATCGAAACCGCGCGGCGAGCATGGCGACGGTCGACATGCTGCAACGTCTCGCAACGGGCAATCTGAGCAGCGCGGCCGAGCTGCTGACAGGCGCGACGAGCGCACTGTCGGTGGCGTCGGACCTGTTTCCGCAGGTCGGCGCTGTCGTGCGTAGCTTCAACGCGACGCAGGCGTCGATCGGCTCGATTCTGAAAGCCGTCGACGGATCGAATTTCCCCCTTGTGCGGGCTGCCGCCGACAGCGTCAAGTCTGCATTGGGCGGGGCGTGGAATCAGTTCAACGCGGCGGTGGGTCTGAAGGATTCGGCGGTGATGGACGTGATCAAGTCGACGGGCGTCGGCTCGATGCTGTCGGGTCTGATCGACGGTGCGTCGTCGAGCACGCCGCACCTGATGTCGATGACGACGGATGCCGGCGACGCATTCCACTTCAACCTGTCGACGGCTGCTCACGACAAGTTGCGACGAGCGACGCGGTATCGCGTGGCGTCTCAGGAGCGCCTGAATCGTCAGGAGGCGCTGCAACCGGTCAGCGAAGGGGGCGAGACGATCACGCTGTCGGGCGTCGTGTTCCCGTCGCTTGGGGGCGGTACGAAGCAGATTAGCCGGCTGCGTGCCATCGGCGGCCGGATGAAGCCCGTGCAGCTCACGACGGGCGACGGCGAAGTGCTCGGCCGCTGGCTGTTGCAGGCGATCGAAGAGGAGCAGGACGCGCTGCTCGCGGACGGCTTGCCGCGCAAGCAAACTTTCTCGGTGGAGTTCGGGCGCTATGGCGAAGACTTTAAGAACGTCTGACGGTGACGTGCTCGACACGCTCTGCTATCGCTTCTACGGAGCGCTACAGGGAACGGTCGAGGCCGTGTACGAAGCGAATCCGGGGCTGGCGAATCGGCCGCAGCCGTTCCCGGCCGGCGTCGAGATCCTGATGCCGGATCTCGATGCGCCACGTGCCGAGTCCGTCCAGCTCTGGACATAGTGAGGTGCGATGGAAGCGATTTTTCAGGTCGTCGCGAACGGCTCGGACGTGACGAAGGTTATTCAGGATCGCGTGCTTGAGATCCGGTCGATGGACAAACCCGGTCTAGACGCCGACGAGTGCACGATCACGCTCGACGATCGCGACGGCCGCGTCGAGTTTCCGCCGAAGGGCGCGACGTTGAAGGTGTCGATCGGGTGGGAGGGACAGGGGCTGTCGATGCTCGGCGAGTACGCCGTCGACGAGGTTGGATTGCGCGGGCCGCCGGCCAGCGTCGTGATCCGGGGCAAGCCTGCGAACATGCGCGCGACGTCGAAAACGCAGCGATACGGGAGCTGGTCGAACGCGAAGCTGGCCGACATCGTCGGCGACGTCGCGCGTCGTAACAAATGGGCGGCCGCATGTGACGTCGACGTCGTCGTGCCGCGTATCGACCAGTTCGGTGAAAGCGATTTGCACTTCATCACACGCGTGGCTCGCCAGTATGGTGCGACGGCGACGGTCAAGGCCGGCAAGCTGATCGTCCTGCCGCGAGGCGGCGGCAAGAGCGCGAGCGGCAAGCCGCTGTCGATCGTCACGCTCACGCCGGGCGACCTGCTCGATTACGACATCAATTTCCCGGACCGAGCGAGCTTCGCGGCCGTGCGCACGAAGGTGCATGACCGCAAGTCCGGGAAGAAGATCGATCTGACGATCCCGAACCCGGATGCGCCGCCAGGTGCGTCCGCGGTGCATACCGAGCGCCATGCGTTCGCGAGTCCGGAAGCCGCGAAAGCGGGCGCGACATCGCGAATGGCGACGCTCAACCGGCACACGTCGACGAGCCGGCTGACGATGCGCGGCCGCGCAGATCTGTCGGCGGAAAAGACGATCGAGCTGAAGGGGTTCAAGACCGGAGTAGACGGTGAGTTTCTGGTCGAGTCGGTCGAGCACACGTTCGCATCGCGCGGGTGGATCACGGTCGTGACTTTGAACGGAGGGAACAAGGGGAAAGCGAAGGTCGGGCACAAGAAGAAGTCAGGCAAGAAAATCACTCTGGTGGTGCCGGCGCCGCAGTAACGCGTTACGCACTGAATTTGCAGGCCGCTCACGGGCAACCGGGGCGGCCTTTCTTTTTATCGGGCAAGGGGAACCGATGCAAGACCACGAAAAAACGATTCTGGAGCTGATCGTCATGGGCGGATTGATTGGCATCGCGAAGGTGTTGGTTGGTAGCGAGCCGTTGTCGTTTCGGCTGGTTGTCGGCCGGGCCGTATTGGGATCGGCGACGTCGATGGTGGCCGGGCTCGCGCTGCTGCAGATTCCGGATCTGCCGCCGATCGCGCTGCTTGGTCTGGGGAGTGCGCTCGGCATTGTGGGGTCGCAGTACCTCGAAGTGCTGCTGCGCCGGAATGCAAAACGTGTGTTTGGAGGGAAGTGACGATGGCGCGAATCAGTGTTGCAGCCGCAGGGGGAAAGAACCGGGTGGCGTTTCTCGACACCATCGCGGTAAGCGAGATCGGCTCGCCGCTGCTCGCGAAATCGGACGATGGTTATAACGTCCTGGTCGGTGCGACGGCATCGCGACCGCTGTTGTTTGCGAGCTATGCCGCACATCCGAACGTGCTCAATCGCCAGATCCGCGTGCCGTCGACAGCGGCGGGCCGCTACCAGATCCTCACGCGCTGGTGGCGGATCTATCAGGCGCAGATGAGGCTGCCCGACTTCGGGCCGGTGTCGCAGGATCGGTACGCGCTGCAGCAGCTGCGCGAGCACGGCGCATTGCCGTTGGTCGATGCTGGCCGGTTTCGCGAAGCCATCGCCAAGGTGTCGAATGTATGGGCCAGTCTGCCGGGGGCGGGGTACGGCCAGCACGAAAACGACATCGAGAAATTGCTGGCGGCGTATCGCGCGGCCGGCGGGGAGGTGATCGCATGACGTGGATCGACCCGCGCATTTGGCTGCTCGTCGTTGCCGGCGTCATTGCCGGCGCTGCCTGCGGCTACTTCGAGGGACATCGTGATGCCGACCAATCCGCGAAGGTGGCGGATCAGGCGCGGCAGATCGATGACCTGACGAACGAACGTAACGAATTTCGCCGCCGGTTGGCGGCACAACAGGAGATCGCAACCGATGCTGCGAAAGAACGTGATCAGGCAACCGCTGATGCTGCTGTTGCCGGTGCTGCTGCTGACGGGCTGCGCAGGCAAGTCGCCGCACTCGTCGCCGACGTCCGGCGTGCCGGCGCTGCGGCCGGAAGCCCGGCAACCGGCGACGCCCTCGATCTGCTCGCCGACGTGTTCGGCCGGGCTGACGAGCGCGCGGGAGAGTTGGCAAAGATCGCTGACGAGCGAGGCATCGCCGGTCGGCAATGCGAGCGCAGTTATGACGCGTTGATCGGCGACGCGCAAAGCAACTTGCCGCAGTAGCGCGGCGATCGGGGCCGGGCGGCCTCGAAAGAAACAGGGCGACCGGAGGACGTGCAGCAACACGTCTCCCGGTCGCCTTTCCACTGTGTACGCCAGTGAATCGGCCAAGGCCCTGCTACCTACCGGTAGGCGGGCCGGATTCTACACCAAGTTTAAAAACGGCTTTCACAATGGCAAATCCCATCATTCCTTGGATCGGCGGTAAGCGCCGTCTTGCAGATCACCTGATCCCGCGTTTCCCGGCGCACGACTGCTATGTCGAAGTGTTCGCGGGCGGGGCCGCGTTGTACTTCATGCGTCCGCCGGCGAAGGTCGAGGTGGTCAACGACATCAACGGTGAACTGATCAATTTGTATCGTGTCGTGCAGCATCATGTCGATGAGTTCGTGCGGCAGTTCAATTGGGCGTTTACGAGTCGCGAGCTGTTTGGTTGGTTGAAGCAAACGATCCCGGAAACGCTCACCGATATCCAGCGTGCTGCACGCTTCTACTACCTGCAAAAAAGTTGCTTTGGTGGGAAGCTCGAAGGGCAGACTTTCGGATCGAAGACGCTGGCTGCGCCGGGATTGAATCCCATTCGACTGAAGGAGGAGCTATCCGTCGCGCATCAGCGGTTGGCGAACGCCTTCATCGAGCGCTTGGATTGGGCTGCGTGCATTGATCGATACGATCGGCCGCACACGCTGTTCTATCTCGATCCGCCGTATTACGAGACGCAGGGGTATGGCGTGCCGTTCCCGTTCGCGGAGTACGAAAAGATGGCCGAGCGGCTACGTCGTCTCAAAGGTCGCGCGATTGTGAGTCTCAACGATCACCCGGACATTCGACGCGTGTTCGAAGGGTTTTACATCGAGACCGTGCCGATCCAGTACACGGTTGGTGTCGAGGCCGTCGACCGTAACGAGCTGATCATTTTCAGTTGGGATGACGCGGCGCAGCCGGTTGGTCTGTTCTAGCGGATGGCTCGCTCGCAGGACAGTTCCTGCGGCATACCCGGCAATTTTGCGGGGTTTTGGGCGCGGGGGCGAGTTGGTTAAATGTCACATTTGGTCAAGTCGCCTTCCGACTCTCGACATCGGTCTCTTGCTCGGGTCATAGTCGGATCATTAGAAACCGAGAGGGCCTGCATGTGAAGCGGAACTATCTCCGAGTCGGAGACCAATCGACCAGCGGCGGGGTGGTCGTCGACGCTATCCCGACAATGAGTTGCGACGGGGTTGGACTCACCTACGTAGGTGCCAAAGTAACTTGTCCAGCGTGCAAGCGTGTCGGCGTCATCGTTGCAGAGGGGCCGCGTTGGCCGGGTAACTTGATGGGACACGAAGCTGCGCTGGAGGGCGATAAGGTCGCTTGCGGGTGCAGTCCGCTCCCAACCATGATTGCATCGCAGTCAGAGATGTTTCAGTCTTTCGAGTCGGATGCACTCGTCAAAATGGGTTTTTCCGCGACAGGAGGTCCGGTCGCGCTCGAGCTCGCTGCCCCGAAGCCATCCCAGGGATTCTGTCTCTCGTGCATGGTTGCTGCTGCCAAGAACGCGGCTGCGATGGTCGTTCGCGGGTGAGCGTCGATGAGCATTCAAGATATCTATTCAGCGGTGCAAGGGCGGGCGAGCCTTCCGGTTCGTCTGTTCGCACTTGTGGATGGTCTGTTGTATTCGGAGCTGGGCGGTTCCGAGCCGCGCCGGACGCGCGACGCGGCAATTGCGCTGCTTGATGCAACACCAGACGCCTCGCTCGCGGACGCCGGCCCGTGGCTATTCGACTTCGCGGCTGTCGACGGCGATTGCCGGCGTGTGCTTGGGCAGTTAGCGCAGGGCGAATATGGGGTGAGCTGGATTATCAGCGCGTATCAACCGCACCAGCTTGCGGCAGAACTTCGCGACCGGCTCGACGGCATATTGCCGGATGGCCGGTCGGTAATGCTTCGCTATTACGACGCCCGTGTGATGCGGCATTTCGCACCTGCCCTTAGTCCGACCGAGCGGACGACATTTTTCTCACCGACCTTCGACTGGTTGATCGAGATCGACGGGCAGCTCTTCAGGGCGCATCCCCATGCCGCTTAACCTTACTCCCGCCCACGTGTCTGCACTCGCCGAGGGCGAGGCTCGCAATTTCGTTGACGGCGTGCGCCGTGATCTGCTCAAGGCGGATCCTGCTTTGACGCAGGATATCGATCTTCATAACCGGCTCTGGGATGCATATCGCGCCGCTCGATCTCTCGGGATTCAGGATAGCGAGCATCTGGTTCAGTTCTTGAAAATCGAGGCGTATTCGCCGCACTTTTACGAGAAGCCGGCTGCGAAGGCATGGCTGACGAAACCCGGCCGTAGCGCCGATGAGCGTTTTCACGTCTACGTCCAAGAGATCACTTGGCGATCACAACATCCCGATAGCTTGAAAGGAGTTCCGCATGGCGGCACCGTTAATCCCTCTAGTGACAGCCGCAGCAGCGGAAGCGGGGCCGGTATTGTCGGCTATTGGAAGCGCTTTATTGGGGGGCGTGGCAGTAGCGGGGATCGGTAGCCTTCGGGGTGACGTCAGCAAGATGGACGAGCAGGCGAAGGCAAAAACGGAATCGCGGACAATGTCCGATTCCACTGCGCCTTGCAAGAAGTGCCCGCCCGAACAGACGGGCAAGCTTGTGCGGAGCCGACACGGCGCTAACTGGCCAGCGTACCGATATCAGGCGCGCGTAACCGGCTTTGCGTTCGATACGGAGAGCTGCCAGTGGAGCGACGAGTGGGAGTGGCTTGGAATCGATTTTGACGGGTTCAAGCCGCAAGAGTGCTTGCTGCAAGAGGCCAAGGGGAACTATGACCAGTTCCTTGATGGATCTATTCCGAAGTCCGAACAGTTCTTCAAGGGCTTTCGCCATATGCGCGATCAGGCGATCAAGCGCGCGATGCGGGTCAAGGCGAATCCGCCTACGCGGCTACGGTACTATTTCCAAGGGCCGTTGACCTATAGGCGGATGTCGGTATGGTTTAAGACCATGTCGATCGAGTCGGAGTATTTTCCGTAAATTCCTACCATCATGAAAATTGATTCCTTCATCAAGGCCGGCGGGATCGAGGTGTTCGCTTTCTCGCAAACACTCGCGAAGGTCGGTGCGATTGTTGATGTAATGGCGGCAGCGGCTCCGGAACTGTCGCGTCCGAATTGGCGAATGCAGGGCGATACGCTCGAAGAGGCTCAGACGGGCGAGGTGTACGCGGCCGATGGTCAGCCCAGTAGCACGGCGGTCGCGGCGCTGGAGAATGAATACCGAGGCGAGGAAACGTCGTCGCTCGGGATATGGGACGGTAGCGCGGACGATTCCATCGGCGCATCGGTCGAGGTCTTCGCGTGCGGTGGGCATTTCCCTGACACGGTCTCGCTCGGCGCTCGCGGGGCGTTCATCGAGCACAAAGATACTGTGGCGAGTATTGTGGTCAAGACCGCACAGGAGTTTTTGCCGGCCGTGATCTCGGCCGCGCCTGACGGTTATTCGGAGAAGCAGGCGTTTCAGGATCGTCCCGGTGTCGGTTGGATGATCTATCTGCCGGTGGAGCTGACCGTGCAGCAGATTCCCGAAGCGCAGGAGATCATTCCCGTGTTGTCCGCAGATGGAAAGAGGCGGCTCGGGACGATCCTTGTCAGCATCAAGGATGAGGTGTTTTCGGCCGACAATGAAGAGCACCTGGCCGTGGCGCACAATATCGAAGCGCGACTCATTTCGATGGATCTCCTGCCGCTTCTTGCCGAGATTTAAGGGCGGCCGGTAGCTGCATCGTTGTCAATCGAAGCGAGCGCCATCGATCATGCGGCGGAGCTGGTCGAGCGCGAAGGAATCGGGGTACCCGTTCTTCTTCAGCTCCAGCTCGGCCGCGCAAACCATTTTCTCCATGAGCCGCAGTGTTCGGCGGACGTGGACGACTTCCAGTACGAAGCGCTGTTCGAGGGTTAGCGAGCGATGTTTCTTGAAGTTGGCCGCGCTCCACGTGTCGCGCAACTCCTCCCATGTCAGGCGTTGGAACTCGGGCAGCTTTGTTGCCTTGTCGGAACCCGGATCAGGTTCACCGGGAACGTCGTAAAGCCTGCACCTCATTTCTTCGCGCGCGCGCCACTCGTCAGAGAACGGCGCAACGGGCGCGCGAGGATTGTTCATTCGGCCTGCCCGCGTGACCTCCCTGTCGATCTTGTTCGACAAGCGTCGCAACGGGGCTGCATATTGCAACTCGTCGGCACGATCGAGGTACGCGATCATGCGCGTCGCGTCGCCGGTAAGCCCGCTCATTTCGCTCATCGTGATTCGCAGGTGTAGCACTTCGAGAATCAGCCGATGGACGTCGGCGTACGTGCACGAGTTCCACCACTTCGACATCTCATCGAACTTGGGAGGGTCAAATGGGGGCAAGATCATGATGCACGCAAAGTACTGTATGGATATACAGTTTATCTCGGAGTAAGATGGGGCCGTCAAGTCTCAAAAATGGGGGCGGCAGTGTGCACAAACTACAAAGCGCCAGACGAAGATCCGGGCATTAACGAGCTGAAGATTGGCATCGGCGATCTGTATCGCCGCGACCCGTGGGAGCCGGACGTGTACCCGGACTATGCAGCGCCGATCGCATGGGCGGACGGTGATGGGCTTGGCGTCGTCAAGGCGGTGTTCGGCTTCTGGCCGAAGTTCATGCAGCCTGAGAAGGTCGACGACAAAGGGAAGAAGCGGAAAAAGTTCGACACGGTCAATGCCCGTTCAGAAACTGTTGGTGAGTCCCGGCTGTACGGTAAGGCGTGGCGAGCTGGTCAGCGCTGCTTGATCCCGGTCCGATGGATATACGAGCCATGTTACGAGACGGGCCGGAATGTCTGGCAGCGTATCGGGCTAACGGATTGGCAACCGTATTGCGTCGCCGGCATCTGGCGGCGCTACGAAGGCGAAGACGGCCGCTCGCTTGTTGGTATGACTATGATGACCGTCAACGCGGACGGCCATGCAGTGATGGGGCGCATGCACAAGCCCGGCGACGAAAAGCGTTCGGTTGTGATTCTACGACCGGCCGACTATGACGAGTGGCTGCATACTGCGGACATCGAGGCCGCGCGCGCGATGATTCAGTTGTATCCAGCAGGCGAGATGGTCACCGCGTCAAAGTTGCTTTGAATCGAGTTGCCGCGCACCTACTGCTTCTTCTCTACGGCCGCTGCAAACGCAAGTGCGAATGTCGTCGATTGGTACTGAGTCGATTCCATGACCTGGGCGACTTCTACTGCCGGTTTCTCATCCCCGCTGAGGAGAACGCTGGCGCCGTATTTGTTCACTGGATCTGAGAGCACGATGCCGCCGTGGGTTTTGTCGTCCTTCCGGTAACGGTATTCGATCTGTTTGAGAAGCCCGCCGAGCTGAGTGCGTGCGTCAAGCCAATGCTCGGATGTATGTGTCTTGATTGAGTAGTGCTTGGCACAGCAAACTTGCGCCGCAATTGGAAACAGTACAGCGGAGGTCAGGAGGTCGGCCATTTGCAGACCTGCATGATTGTCGCTGTGCCCGAACAAGGGCAATTCGACAAGACGGGGGTAGGGATCACCTTTCAGTCGACGGCGCTGCGTGAAGATGGAGTGCGCGACGTTGACGTTCGGACGATGCCCCCTGCTGTCGGCGACAATAAGGCCGGATTCCCGCTCTGTTTCGAGGAAGTGGTGAAAGTGGCTTGCGATCGATTGAACGCTGGCCGTGTAGACGGCCTTGCCGTCGAGCGGCTCTCCGATCGGCTTGACGTACACGCGAGCCACAAACTTCGCATGGACTTTGCTGAGAGCTTTCAGGCTATTGATTGCATAGCCCATTGCGTGTCGCCGGTTGTTGCGTCCCGAATCCCGCATCATGTTGCGGATCGTCGATCCCTTGATTTCTGCCGCCATCCAATCGAAAGCACGCGCATCAGCGGGCAGATTGTTGGGGAAATATTTCTTTTTCAAGGCGAGGAGCTCCCTCGTCAAGTCGTCAACTTGGTCCTTGTGGACAAACAGCCCGGCGATTGCAAAGATAGGGGTCGGTTGTGCGTCCGTTGCGCTTTGGATAGCGCCGAGGCAACCCGACTCGTCGATGTAGCAGATGTACATATGCCCCGTATAAGCAACTAGGGCCACCCGAAGGTGGCCCTAGGATTTGCCGCCGCAGGCTCTCGCCTCGAACGACACTAAAGTTGTCGAAGTGAATTCTGCCACGACGGATCCACAGTGTGATTTATTTGTTCTATCAAAAAGATAATAACAATATTCGGGGCCGTATCAAATTTCGTCGCCTGTGTGCTCACGCTCAACAGCGTGGCGAGGTCGCCAGCGTTCGTCGGCCCTGACCCCGTACTGTGTCGCGAACGTCTTTATCTGGCAAAGCGCAGGTACTGCTGCATCATTGGGGTGGCGGTTGCAGGTGCTGCTGTGGGTTGCGTGCTCATGTGACCGGGAAAAGTTGCTTTGGCTGCCCGAGTGTACCAGCGGCCCAGACATGGAGGAGCCAAGTCTGCCTTTAGGTCAGCCCCTTCAGATCTGCCGAAGCTCTCTCCCTGCATTCGTTCCATGGCGACTGCGCCCTTGACCTGAGTCAATCGGCGGTGATCGACTCCGCTTAAAGTAAATTCACGTCGGAGTTGATGGACGTGCGGTAAGGGATACCACGGGTCTGCCACTGACGGAAATGGCTCGGGAAATCGAGCTTCTGCGGGGGAAACGTCGTGAACAGAGGCATTATGAGATATCAATTCACTGCCATGCTCGCCGCACTATTTGCGGGGTATGCCACGTCGACGACTGCCTGTGCGCAGACGTTAGACAAAATCTCCCGGTCCAATCAAATCGTTGTTTCGTACAGGGAAGCCGCCGTGCCGTTCAGCTATCTGCTGACGCCGCATAAAGCCGTGGGCTTTTCGATGGACGTAACCGAAGCAATCGTCGACGACGTTCGCAAGGCACTTCGCAGGCCGGATCTGAGGGTCGCCTATGTGCCGGTTACCGGACAAAATCGCATTCCGCTGCTCGTCAATGGCAGCTACGACCTGGAGTGTGGGTCGACGACAAACACGTCGGCGCGCAGCAAGGATGTCGCGTTTTCGATCAATTACTTTTATGCCGGTACGCGGCTGATGGCGAAACGGGCGTCGCACATTGGGGATTATGCCGACCTCGCGCATAAGGCTGTCGTGACAGTCGGCGGAAGTACGAATGAAAAAACGCTGCGACGCCAACTCGAAGCGCAGCACATCGATGCCGAAGTCGCGCTGACAAAAGATTACGCCGAGGCCCTGAAGATCGTCGCGGACGACAAAGCAGCAGCACTCGCGCTCGATGACGTTCTGCTGTATGGGTTGAGGGCGAACGCTGACGACCCGAGTACGTGGGTTGTCACCGGGGACGCACTGCAGGTGGAGCCGTACGCATGTATGGTGCGCAAAGACGATCCAGTGTTCAAGCGACTCGTCGATGGCACGCTCACTCGGCTCATGAAAAGTGGCGAATTCACTCGCCTGTACGCAAAGTGGTTCGAATCACCGATTCCGCCGCGCGGCGCGAATCTCAACATGCCGATGAGCGCGGCGCTAAAGGGAAATCTCGTCACGCGCAGTGATCGGCCTGCGCAATGACTAGCCATGGTGCGGACATAGCTAAGCGCCGCGCTTGAATCGCGGCCGTTGCGTTGCGACTTACTGGGCACTCAATGCGGCCAACTAAAGCGGGCGTTTGGCGGCGTAAGCGGCATTGCCGTGTTGTCGATGGCTGCTTCTCCTGAGTGCCCGGATGCAACTTCGCTGATACCTGGCTGCGCCATCGAGGTGGGGGCGAGAATGTTTGGTGCCTCATTGAGGCAGAGCCACTCAGTGGTACCGGGTTGCAGCGGATCGGACTCCGACAGCCAGTTTGTACCACACTGACGGCAGTGATACTGTCGGACGACTATTGTGGGCCGTCCTAGTGGGCGCAACTTTTTGGGCTTGTGCAATTCCACCAGTTCGTCGTGTGCGACCTGAGTCGGGATCGTGCACATTCGCGTGCAAGCTTGGCAAGGCATGTGAGTCAGCCTCTCAAGAATTTATCCGCTCGCTGAAACGTCTCTTGGCACATGACTCAATAGTCTGCGGATTGCAACGCGATCGGTATTGCACCGCTCCCACGTTCAATTAAAGCACGCTCGCTATCGTGATGGGCGCCAATTTTCTCCGGGAAAGGGTGGCGTAGCTATCAGCGTAGGTTTGTGCGGCAGGCGTTATCAGATAAGGTGAAGGTACTGCTGCATCATCGGGGTGTGGCCGGCGAAGGCTTCGGGCGACAGCGTGGTCATAGGTCAGGCATGAAGTTGTTGCTTGGGTTGCCCGAGTTTACCAGTGGCTTCCATGTGCAAGCGCGAAGTTCGCCGTTTGGCCAGTTGCGGGTGATCGGCGAACCCTTGCGTGCTGACGGCGTCCCGCATATCAGCGCGTGTGTTTGGACGTCAGGCGGCGTGCGCGGCTTAGAACCCGGCGGCGCGGCGCCGCCAGTCGGTTTCGAGCATGGCGGCCCGATCCGCGGCTCTCATTCGGCCCCTTTATCGCCTGGGAGACTAGCCACTCATTCTCATCGACCGCAGACGATTTCGTCCGTCCGGACAGCGCTACAAACTGTGAAACGTTTGGCAGACCGCGTAATCCAGTTACTCGGTCTTTATATTTGCCCACGCTCTCGGGACTTACACCAATCAACCTCGTAAAACTGAAACTTAGGCAAGTTTCAATGAATGGAGCGTGCTAGTCTGAAACGGCAATATATATAAAAACGCAGTAAGTTCGGGGCACAAACATGAAGCAGGCCATACAGGATGCGGGGGGCGCGTGCGCGCAAAGTACCCTGGTGCCGCACGTTACAACGGTCGCGGACGAGTCGGAGCGGATCAATCTGATCGAGCTTGGTGCTCGCGTGTTGTCAGTGACCGTGCTGGGCGTATTTGCCTATCTGATTTATATACCGTGGCGATTGGACCCGAGCCGGATTACGCTGGTCCTGCTGCTGGTATCCGCGGTACTGACCGTCTGCATGTCGGCTTTTGCCAAATTGCCGAAACGGCGCGACTGGCATCCCGTTGCAGTGTGCTTGTCCCTGGGCGGTTCGTTCTACTGCCTGACCTATCAGCTGACTGCCAGTACCCAACTGATCCCGGAGTGGGCAGGGGGCGCCTGGCAAATATGCGGGATTGCGTGGCAACTGTTCGCGAAACTGTCGCTCGGGCGCTCGTTCGGCTTGCTGCCGGCGAATCGCGGCGTCGTTTCGACCGGAGCGTACCGGTTCATGCGCCACCCGATCTATGCCGGTTATCTGTTGTCCGAAATCGGTTTCCTGCTCGCAAACTTCAGTACGCGAAACCTGCTCGCGATCGGCATCTGGATGCTGTTGCAGATCGGGCGAATCAGTTTGGAAGAGCGGGTGCTGTCGGAAGACGCCGATTATCGTGCGTACAAGACGAAGGTTCGGTACCGGCTGATTCCCGGTGTGTTTTGACGGGCGTGCCCAAAGCGCGCCGTGGTGGTGCGCCGGTGAAACAGACTGGCACGGCGAACGTGCAAAAGTCGGCGTACTCGGGTCACGGACCTTCGCACGCCGACTCTGTCCTGCGTGTCAGGACGTGTGTCCTGACGTGAGGCTGAGGGCCACCGCCTGCGCAACTTCGATGCCGTCGATCGCCGCCGAATAAATGCCGCCTGCATACCCGGCGCCTTCGCCGGCCGGATACAGGCCTTCGACGTTCATGCTCTGGTAATCGTCCTTGCGTCGAATCCGGATCGGTGACGACGTGCGCGTCTCCACACCGGTGAGCACTGCATCGTGCATCGCGAAGCCGGCGATCTTCTTGTCGATCTGGGGCAGAGCTTCACGGATCGCTTCGATCACGTAGTCCGGCAGCGCGGTGCTGAGATCGGTCGGGTTCACGCCCGGCTTGTACGACGGCTCCACGGAGCCCAGCGACGTCGACGGCCGGCCTGCGATGAAATCGCCGACCAGTTGACCCGGCGCGCGGTAATCGCCGCCGCCGAGTTCGAACGCGCGCTCTTCCCATTTGCGCTGGAACGCGATGCCCGCCAGCGGGCCGCCGGGATAATCGTCCGGCGTGATGCCGACGACGATACCCGCGTTCGCGTTGCGCTCGGCCCGCGAATACTGGCTCATGCCGTTGGTGACCACGCGGCCCGGCTCGGAGGTTGCCGCGACCACGGTGCCGCCAGGGCACATGCAGAAGCTGTAGACGGCGCGGCCGTTGCTGCAGTGGTGGACCACCTTGTAGTCGGCGGCGCCGAGCTGCTTGTGGCCCGCGAACTTGCCGAAACGGCTGCGATCGATCAGCCCTTGCGGATGCTCGATGCGAAAACCCAGCGAGAACGGCTTGGCTTCGATATAGACGCCGCGATCGTGCAGCATCTGGAAGGTGTCGCGCGCGCTGTGGCCCACGGCCAGCACCACGTGGTCGCACCGCAGCGTTTCTCCGTTCGAGAGCTTCAGCGAGCGCACCTTGCCCTGATCGATCTCGATGTCGTCGACCCGCGTTTCGAAACGCACTTCACCACCCAGTTCGTGGATGGACGCACGCATTTTTTCCACCATGCTGACGAGGCGGAACGTGCCGATATGCGGCCGGCTCAGATACAGGATGTCTTCCGGCGCGCCTGCCTTGACGAATTCGTCCAGCACCTTGCGGCCATAGTGGTTGGGATCCTTGATCTGGCTGTACAGCTTGCCGTCGGAAAACGTCCCGGCCCCGCCTTCGCCGAACTGCACGTTGGATTCGGGGTTGAGCACGCTCTTGCGCCACAGGCCGAAGGTGTCCTTGGTGCGCTCGCGCACGGCCTTGCCGCGTTCGAGGATGATGGGACGGAAACCCATCTGCGCGAGGATCAGCCCAGCGAACAGGCCGCACGGCCCCATGCCGATCACGACCGGGCGCAGGAAATTGCCGTGCTCGGGCGCCTTCGTGACGAAGTGGTACGCCATGTCGGGCGTCACGCCGCAATGTGGCTTGCCGGCGAGGCGCTTGATCGCGGCCGCTTCGTCCGCGACTTCGACGTCGACGATATACGTGAGCTTGATGTCGGCGCGCTTGCGCGCATCGTGCGCACGACGGAACACGGTGTAACGGAGGAGCTCGTCCGCGGCCACGCCAAGCTCCGCGAGGCGCGCGCGAATCGCGGCCTCGAGCGCGCTTTCGGGGTGGTCGAGGGGGAGTTTAATTTCGCTTAGCCGTAACATGGGGACTCGGATGCGATTGCCACGGCGTCGTGGCGGTGTTGATACGGTCGGGGGCCGGCAGGCCGGCGGGGTTGTCCGCCGCGCGGGCGTGCCGCACGCAAACCCGCACGCAAACCATTTATTGTCGTTGCGGGAACGGCGGTGTGGGCGGCAGTACGCTACCGGCCCCGACAAACTCAAGCAACTTCAGGATAGGCGCACGAAGCGACCCTTGTGCGGGAAGATTTTCCCGCCTCCCGGCAACCGGGAGGCGAACGGTGCGCCGTCGTGACGATGCCCGCGAGCGGTGTGCGCGAAAGCCGCGCCGCGCGGGCGCGGCCGGGGCTTACTCCGCCGCCGGATGTACGCGGGTGTAACGGTTCAGGATCGGGATCATCTGCGCGTAGATCTTCGGGTTCGCCGCGACGATTTCATGGCGATGCAGGAAATCGGCGTCGCCCGTGTAGTTGCCGACGAGGCCGCCGGCCTCGGTGATCAGCAGGCTGCCCGCTGCCATGTCCCACACGTTGATGCCTTGCTCGAAGAACGCGTCGAGGCGGCCGGCCGCGACGTTCGCGAGATCGAGTGCTGCCGCGCCCGGACGACGCAGGCCGGTGCAGGCTTGCGTCATTTCGGTGAAGAGGCGCGCGTATGCATCGAGGCCGTCCTTTTCGCGGAACGGGAAGCCCGTGCCGACCAGTGCGTCCGACAGGCGGTCGCGGCGGCCGACGCGGATGCGGCGGTCGTTCAGGTACGCACCGCGGCCGCGCGTGGCCGTGAACAGGTCGTTCTTGTTCGGGTCGTAGACGACGGCCTGCGTGACGACGCCCTTGTGCTCGAGCGCAATCGACACGCAGTAGTACGGGAAGCCGTGGATGAAGTTGGTCGTGCCGTCGAGCGGATCGATGATCCACTTGAATTCGGATTCGTTCTCCGATTCGCCCGATTCCTCGGCGAGGATCGCGTGGTCGGGGTAGGCGGTCTTCAGCGTCTCGATGATCGCGTCTTCGGCGGCCTTGTCCACTTCGGTGACGAAGTCGTTCTGCTGCTTCTTGCGGATCTCGATCAGGTCGAGATCGAGGGACGCGCGGTTGATGATCTGTCCGGCGCGGCGCGCAGCCTTGACAGCGATGTTGAGCATGGGATGCATGAGCCTGGATCCTGTAGCCGGCGGCACGGGCCGCCACGAAGTGGAACAACCGCCCGGCACGGCGCAAGCGTGGCAGGCGAGGTGAGACGCGAATTGACAAAGAACGGGGTACGACCCGCGCCGCACGGAGTGCGACGCGTAAAGGCATGATTTTACCCGATTTTTGGCGGTTTCAGGCGACCGGAATACGGGGAAACCCCCACTATCCGTCCGGACGAGTGGGTTTGCCGCGGCGATGGCGATACCATACTGCCATTCTGATGAACCGAGTCGTATCGTAGTGGAAACCCCGCAGATCACCGCCGCGCCGTCCGAGTCGGGCGCGGCCTCGTCCCGGCCGCCGTCCGGCGGCTTCACGTCCACCCGTTTCGTGCTCGTCGAGCCGAGCCATCCCGGCAACGTCGGGGCGGCCGCCCGCGCGCTGAAGACGATGGGTTTTTCGCGTCTGGTGCTGGTCGCGCCGCGTGTGCCGCACGTCCAGAGCGATCCCGAGGCGATCGCGATGGCCAGCGGCGCGGACGACGTCCTCGCCTCCGCGCATGTCGTGCCGACGCTTGGCGATGCGCTGTCCGGCGTGCACTGGTCGATCGCACTGACCGCGCGTACGCGCGAATACGGGCCGCCGCGTCTCGCGCCGCGCGCGGCCGCCACGCAGGCGTGCGCGCAGGTCGGCACGGGCGACATCGCGCTCGTGTTCGGCAGCGAGCGCACGGGCCTCGCGAACGAGCACGTCGAGCAGTGCAGCGCGCTCGCGCACATCCCGGCGAACCCGGCCTACAGTTCGCTGAATCTCGCACAGGCCGTGCAGGTGCTCGCGTACGAGCTGCGCGTCGCGTTTCTCGAGCAGGCGAGCGAGCCGTCGGCGCAAGCGCCGGCCGAAGCCGGCACGCTCGCGCAGAGCGACGAGATCGAGCGGATGTACGTGCACCTCGAGAACGCGCTGATCGCACTCGATTTCCTCGATCCGCGCAACCCGAAGAAGCTGATGCCGCGGTTGCGGCGCCTGTTCGCGCGCACGGGCCTCGAGCGTGAGGAGGTCAATATCCTGCGCGGTATCGCGAAGCACATCCTGCTGAAATCGGGCAAACCGGGCGGCGACGCGTAAGCGGCCGGCGCACAGTGCACGGGCCGCAGGACGGCTCGGCGCGCGGGGCCGTTTCCCTGTCGGGCAGATGCTACGCCGGCCGCCGGAAGCGCCGGGCCGAATCGCCCGGCCTGTTCGGCCATCCCGCAAACTCAATGCCAGCAAGCGTTCCGGCCGAATACCCGCGCCGTCGGCGGGGTGAACACGCGGGCTCGTGCGGCCGTGCGCGACTCGCCCTACAATCGCCGAACGTCATAACTAAATTACCCGGCGCGATAACGGCCGGTCATTGCCGGCGATGCGCGCCGGCCTTTTCCCAGACCACATCATGTTCACGAGACTGCGCGAAGACGTTGCAACGATTCGCGAGCGGGATCCCGCCGCTCGCAGTGCATGGGAAGTGCTGACCTGTTATCCGGGGCTGCATGCGCTCGTACTGCATCGTTTCGCGCATGCATGCTGGCGCGCGAAGCGCTACTGGCTCGCGCGTTTCGCGTCACAGGCCGGCCGGTTCCTGACCGGCATTGAAATCCACCCGGGCGCGACGATCGGCCGGCGCGTGTTCATCGATCACGGCATGGGTGTCGTGATCGGCGAGACAGCGATCATCGGCGACGACTGCACGATCTATCAGGGCGTGACGCTGGGCGGCACGTCGCTCACGCGCGGCGCGAAGCGCCACCCCACGCTCGAGGCCGGCGTGATCGTCGGCGCGGGTGCGAAGGTGCTCGGCGGTTTCACGGTCGGTGCGGGCGCGAAGATCGGTTCGAACGCGGTCGTCGTGAAGCCGGTGCCGGCAGGCGGCACGGCGGTCGGCAATCCGGCGCGCATCGTGATGCCGGCGCAGCCGAAGCCGCAGCCCGAACGCGCGGCGTTCTCCGCGTACGGGATTACGCCGAATGCCGACGATCCGATGTCGCTCGCCATTCACGGGTTGATCGATCACGCTGCGAAGGAAAGCCGCCGCGTCGACGAGATCGTCGCGGCGCTCGAGCGGCTCGGCACGCATCTGGAAACGCTGCAGGGCGCCGACGCGGCGCGCCTCGATCTGCGCCGGCTGTCGGCGGTGCTGGAAGGCAAGACGGTCGAGCGCCAGGCGTAATGTGATCGATGCCGGTCGCGACAGGTCGGTTCGACGGCGGCGGCCGCGTCAGTCGAGCGGCATCGCGTGGATGCCTTCCGCGTCGACACGCAGGTAACCGCCGCGCGGCTTGCCGTGGTCGAGATCCCAGTCGGGTAACACCCAGCGAATGCCGCCGGGCTCGCTGTGGCGCGCGGGGCGGTGCGTGTGGCCGTGAATGATCACGCTCGCGCGGCTTTTCCGGAACAGGGCGGCCACCCCTTCGCGCGTGACATCGTAAATCGCCGAAGCAGGGCGCATCCGGCCCGCTTCGCTGTTCGAGCGCATGCGGTGCGCGAGCGCGCGGCGCCAGCGGAACGGCCATGCGAGAAACAGCCATTGCGCGACGCGGTTGCGTGCGAAGCGGCGGAACAGCTGGTAGCCGCGATCGGCCGTGCATTGCGCGTCGCCGTGCGCGAGCACGATACGCTGGCCGAACGCCATGATCAGCGACGGGTCGGGCAGCAGCATCGCGCCGGCTGCCTTCATGAAGCGACGGCCGAGCAGGAAATCGCGGTTGCCGTGCATCACGTAGAGCGCAATTCCGCGTTCGGAGAACGTGTGCATGAGCGCGGCCATGCGGGCCGCGAACGGATCGTCGTCGAGGATGTCGTCGCCGATCCAGTATTCGAACAGATCACCGAGGATGAACACCGAGTCGGCGCTGTCGGCGGTGTATTTCACGAAATGCTCGAACGCGGCGACCGTCTTCGGAATCGCTTCGCTCAGGTGCAGATCGGAGAGAAACAGGAACGGGCGTGCGGCTTGCGCGTATTCGCGCTCGCCCGGCACGCCCGCGGAGACGCTTCGCGGCGGACTCTCCTGCAACATCGAAGTGCCTCCGTTACGTGCTGTGCGTCAGACCACGACGGCCTTTTCGATCACGACGTCGTCGGCCGGCACGTCCTGATGGAAACCGGCGTTGCCCGTCTTGACGCCCTTGATCTTGTCGACCACGTCCTGGCCTTCGACAACCTTGCCGAACACGGCGTAGCCCCAGCCTTGCGGCGTCGGCGACGAGTGGTTCAGGAAGTCGTTGTCGTTCACGTTGATGAAGAACTGGGCGGTTGCCGAGTGCGGATCGTTCGTGCGCGCCATCGCGATCGTGTAGTTGTCGTTCTTCAGGCCGTTGTTCGCTTCGTTGTCGATCGGCGCGTCGGTCGGCTTCTGCTTCAGGCCCGGCTCGAAGCCGCCGCCCTGGATCATGAAGCCGTTGATCACGCGATGGAACACGGTGCCGTCGTAGTGGCCCTTCTTCACGTAGTTCAGGAAGTTTTCGACCGTCTTCGGTGCCTTCGCGGCGTCGAGCTCGAGCTTGATCACGCCGTGGTTCGTATGCAGTTCAACCATGATGAATTCCTTCGGTGAGGCGGTTTAAATGGCACGCGGCCGGTCGTGCGACGCGGCCGCGTGAGGCGCCGGACGTGCCGGCAGGTTCTTACTTCGAGACGACGCTCGCCGATTCGATCACGATCGGTTGTGCGGGCACGTCCTGCATCGGGCCGCGCGAGGTCGTCGCGACGCCTTCGATCTTCTTCACGACGTCGAGACCCGACACGACCTTGCCGAACACCGCATAACCGTTGCCGTCCGGGTTCGGGTAGTCGAGGCCGCTGTTGTCGACCGTGTTGATGAAGAACTGCGCGGTGGCCGAGTTCGGATCGCTCGTGCGTGCCATCGCGATCGTGCCCGTCAGGTTCTTCAGACCATTGCGGCTTTCCAGCGGGATCGGCGCGCGGGTCGGCTTCTCCTCGAAGTTGGTCTTGTAGCCGCCGCCCTGGATCATGAAGCCCTTGATCACGCGATGGAAGATCGTGCCGTTGTACTGGCCGGCCTTCACGTAATCGAGGAAGTTGGCGACCGATTTCGGCGCCTTCTCCGGGTAGAGCTCGACGCGGATGTCGCCCTGCGAGGTCTTCAGCTGCACGACGGGGTGCGCGGTAGCCGATTGCGCGAACGCAGGTGCGGTCGCGGTCGCGAGAAGGGCGGCGCCGCCAAGCGCCAGCAACAGACGTTTCATTGCGATCCTCAGGTTGGGAGGGAAAGAAGGCCGCGCCGCTTATTGCGACGGCGCGACGTACGGCGCCGCCAGTGCGCCCGACGGACCGCTGAACTGGAACGTCGGCGACATCGGCAGCGTGGTGGTGCTCACGTTCGCGGCGGCGCGGTCGGAGTAGTCGCGCGTGGCCGGTGAGGCCGCGCGGGCGTTCGGCGCGGTCTTCGGCGGCGACACGATCTTCTGGAGATCGGCGAGGCGCTGCGCGGTCGCGCCGCTCGTGCGGCCGAGCGATTGCGCGCGCTTGTACGACTCGGCCGCGAGGCGCAGGTAAAGATCGCCGAGATTCTCGTATGCGAGCGAGTAGCTCGGGTTCGCTTGCGTCGCCGTGACGAGCGCGGTGCGCGCTTCGTCGTATCGGCCATGCTTCGCGTAAAGCGCCGCAAGGTTGTTGTACGGCTCGGGCAGTTCGGGGTACGCCTGCGTGATTGCGACGAACTGCTGGATCGCGTCGTCGTCGCGGTTCAGGCGGGCCAGCACGGTGCCGCGCTTGAACTGCGCCTGCAGGTCGTGCGGGTTCGATGCGATGCGCGCGTCGAGCTGCGCGAGCGCCTGCTTCCACTGCTTGCCGGCGATCGACGCGTCGATTTCGGGGGTGCCGTCGGCGGTGGCCGGGGCCTTCTGCGCATGCGCTGCGGGGGCCGCGAACAGCGTCAGCGCGACGCCCATGACGGTGGTCGCAACGAGGGTCGCAGCGCTCGGCGCGCGGCCGCGATGAGGTTTCATAGGCGTAAATCGGAATGTTATACTCCGAGCCATTCTAACAAAACGTCTGCGCGTTCCGGCGAGCCGCAGGCAGTCTTTCTTAGCCTCTCGTGGCCGTCACCGCTGTGCTTGCAGCCTGACCGCCCCATGTGATATCGAGGACGCTCGGCCTGGTGCCGCAGCAGATGGTCCGTCCGTTTCGCATGCTGGGCGAGCTTCGCCAGGGCGGTTTCCTTCGGCTCACGGTTCATCTCTATGGAATCACTGCGCATCTACAACACGCTCGCGCGTGACAAGCAAGTTTTCGTGCCGCGCCAGCCCGGCGAAGTGCGGATGTACGTATGCGGAATCACCGTATACGACTATTGTCACGTGGGCCACGCGCGCATGCTGGTCGTGTTCGACCTCGTCCAGCGCTGGTTGCGTGCGATCGGTTACCGGGTCACGTATGTGCGCAACATCACCGACATCGACGACAAGATCATCCGCCGCGCGGTCGAGAACGGCGAGACGATCAAGTCGCTGACCGACCGGTTCATCGGCGCGATGCACGACGACGAAAGCGCGCTCGGCATCCAGCGGCCCGACATCGAGCCGCGGGCGACGGCGTTCATTCCGCAGATGCTCGGCATGATCGAGACGCTCGAGACGAACGGATACGCGTATCAGGCGACCGACGGCGACGTCAATTACTCGGTGCGCAAGTTCGCGAACTACGGAAAGCTGTCGGGCAAGTCGCTCGACGATCTCCGCGCGGGCGAGCGCGTCGCCGCGAACGACGCGAAGGAAGATCCGCTCGACTTCGTGCTGTGGAAGCGGGCGAAGCCGGAAGATCCGGAAGGCGCGTCGTGGGCGTCGAAGTACGGGATGGGCCGCCCGGGCTGGCACATCGAGTGCTCGGCGATGGGCTGCACGCTGCTCGGCGAACATTTCGACATCCATGGCGGCGGGCAGGATCTGCAATTCCCGCACCACGAGAACGAGATCGCGCAGAGCGAAGGCGCGACCGGCCAGACGTTCGTCAATTACTGGATGCACAACGGCTTCGTGCAGGTCGACAACGAGAAGATGTCGAAATCGCTCGGCAACTTCTTCACGATCCGCGAAGTGCTCGAGCGCTACGACGCGGAAGTCATGCGTTTCTTCATCGTGCGCACGCACTACCGTTCGCCTCTCAATTACAGCGATGTGCATCTCGACGATGCGCGCGCGTCGCTCACGCGCCTCTACACCGCGCTGAAGGACGTCGACGCCGACACGCTCGCGCTCGACTGGAACGAGCCGCACGCGCAGCGTTTTGCGGCCGCGATGAACGACGACTTCAACACGCCGGTCGCGGTGGCGACGTTGTTCGAGCTGGCGGGCGAGGTGAATCGCACGCGCGACGCATCGCTCGCGCGGCAACTGAAACAGCTGGCGGGGCTGCTCGGCCTGCTGGGCCGCGAACCGCGCGCGTTCCTGCAGCAGGCGTCGGGTGCCGCGCAGGCGGGCGGGCTCGCCGCCGACGAGATCGAAGCGAAGATCGCCGCGCGCGTCGCGGCGAAACAAGCGAAGGACTATGCCGAAGCGGACCGGATCCGGGCGGAACTGCTCGAGACCGGTATCGCACTTGAAGACAAACCGGGCGGATCGACCGAATGGCGTCGCGTATGAGCGCGGTGCGTTCCACTGACCGATCCGTCAGGTAGGAGGCAAGATGGCAACGGCCAGAAAAGCGCCGGTCAGGCGCGCGACCCCGGTCGCCGCGCGTCCGGCAGCCAAGCGCGTGCCGCCGGTGAAGACGGACGCAACGCGCGCCGTGCCGAACGGCGCGCTCAACGGTCATGCGCAGCCCGCGGCCGCGCAGCCGGCCGCCGACGCGGCCCGCAAGGCCCGTGCGTCCGAAGCGGACGGCGAGGAGGTCGTCGTGCGTCCTGCATACTGGGACAAGGCATGCGCCGACCTCGTCAAGCGCGACCGGATCCTGAAGAAACTGATTCCGAAGTTCGGTCCCGCGCATCTCGTGAAGCGCGGCGACCCGTTCGTCACGCTTGCGCGCTCGGTCGTCGGCCAGCAGATTTCGGTGCCGTCGGCGCAGTCGCTGTGGGCGCGCATCGGGGATGCCTGTCCGAAACTCGCGCCGCAACCGGTGATCCGGCTCGGCGCGGACAAGCTGATCGCGTGCGGGTTGTCGAAACGCAAGACGGAATACATCCTCGATCTCGCGCAGCATTTCGTGTCGGGCGCGCTGCACGTCGACAAATGGACGTCGATGGACGACGAGGACGTGATCGCGGAACTCACGCAGATTCGCGGCATCAGCCGCTGGACGGCCGAGATGTTCCTGATCTTCAACCTGTCGCGGCCGGACGTTCTGCCGCTCGACGACCCGGGCCTGATCCGCGCGATCAGCGTCAATTACTTCAGCGGGGAACCCGTCACGCGCAGCGAGGCGCGTGAAGTCGCGGCCAACTGGGAACCGTGGCGCACCGTTGCGACCTGGTACATGTGGCGCAGCCTCGATGCGCCCGACGCCGACGCCTGAGCGGCGGCTATCGGGTTTTAAACATCAATAGTTGAGAGCCGGTTTTGAGCGTCGCCCGCGCGGGTAGAATACGCGCTGCCGCAAGACCCAAGGATTCGAACACATGAAGACCACGTTTCTGGATTTCGAACAGCCGATCGCCGAACTCGAGGCCAAGATCGAAGAGCTGCGATTCGTGCAGGACGACTCGGCTGTCGACATTTCGGAAGAAATCGAGCGGCTGTCGAAGAAAAGCCAGCAACTGACGAAAGACCTCTACGCGAACCTGTCGCCGTGGCAGGTTTCGCAGATCGCGCGGCATCCGCAGCGCCCGTACACGCTCGATTACGTTGCGGAACTGTTTACCGATTTTCACGAGCTGCACGGCGACCGCGCATTCGCGGACGACCTGTCGATCGTCGGCGGTCTCGCGCGCTTCGGCGGCCATCCGTGCATGGTGATCGGTCACCAGAAGGGCCGTGACACGAAGGAACGCGCCGCGCGCAACTTCGGGATGCCGCGTCCGGAAGGCTATCGCAAGGCCGAGCGCCTGATGCGTCTCGCCGAGAAGTTCGGGCTGCCGATCTTCACGTTCGTCGACACGCCGGGCGCGTACCCGGGCATCGGCGCGGAAGAGCGCGGCCAGTCGGAGGCGATCGGCCGCAACCTGTACGTGATGGCCGAGCTGAAGACGCCGATCATCACGACCGTGATCGGCGAGGGCGGTTCGGGCGGCGCGCTCGCGATCGCGGTGGCCGACACCGTGATGATGCTGCAGTTCTCGACCTACTCGGTGATCTCGCCGGAAGGCTGCGCGTCGATCCTGTGGAAGAGCGCAGCGAAGGCGCCGGAAGCCGCGGAAGCGCTCGGCCTGACCGCGCACCGCCTGAAGGCGCTCGGCCTGATCGACAAGATCATCAACGAGCCGCTCGGCGGCGCGCATCGCGATCCGAAGGGCATGGCTGCGCTGCTGCGCCGCGCGCTCGCCGATTCGCTGCGCCAGTTCCAGGGCATGAGCATCGATGCGCTGCGCGAGCGCCGCTTCGAGCGCCTGATGGCCTACGGCAAGTTCAAGGAAACCACGCCGGGCGCATGACCGGCCGCGTGTTCAATACGCGCGCCGCTGAGCGCGCGTTCCTCTCGTGATCCCACCGACCGAATTCTCCGCCGACCGCGTCGTCCTCGACGCGGTCGGCGTTGCGCTTTCCGGCATGCCGCCCGATGCGCGCATCGCGATCGCGTACAGCGGCGGCCTCGACTCGACGGTGTTGCTCGATGCGGCCGTGCGCGTCGCGGGCGCGTCGCGCTGCGTCGCGCTGCACGTGCACCACGGGCTGAGTGCGAACGCCGATGCGTGGGTTGCGCATGCCGAGGCGAGCGCGGCCGGGCTCGGCGTCGCATTCGAATCGATGTGCGTCGACGTCCCGCGCGACAGCGGCCTCGGTGTCGAGGCGACAGCGCGCGAGCGGCGCTATGCGGCGCTCGACGAGATGTGCGAGCGCCATGGCGCGGCCGCACTGTGGCTTGCGCAGCATGCGGACGACCAGGCCGAGACCGTGTTGCTGCAGTTGTTGCGCGGCGCGGGGATCGCGGGGCTTGCCGCGATGGCGCCGCGTTACCGTCCCGACGGCGTGAGCGTCGAGCGCGTGCGCCCGCTGCTGCGACTGCTGCGCGCGCAACTCGAGCGTTATGCGGCGCAGCGCGCGCTCGAATGGATCGACGACGAATCGAACAACGACACGCGTTACGCGCGCAATGCGCTGCGCATCGACGTGCTGCCGGCGCTGGCCGTGCATTTCCCGGGCTTTCGCGACGCGCTGGGCCGCGCGGCCCAGCACGCGGCCGCCGCCCAGCGGCTGCTCGACGATCTGGCTGAACTCGATTTCGCCGTTGCCGCGCGCGATGACGGGCAGGCGCTGTCACGCGATGCACTGGTTGCGTTCGACGATACGCGTGGCGCGAACCTGCTGCGCTTCTGGATGCGCCGGCTCGGTTTGCCGGGCGCGTCGGCCGCCCGGCTCGCCAATATGATGCGGCAGTTGCGTGCCGCACACGATGCCCATGCATTGCGCGTCGATCACGCGGGGCAATGCCTGCGGCTTTATCGCGATGTCGTCTACTGGGAAGCGGGCGACAGCAGCGAGCCGGCCGACGACGGCACCGGCACCCCCCATCCGGACGCGTCGCTCGCGTGGGACGGGCAGGAGGTCTGGCACCTGCCGGGATGGCGCGGCACGTTCGTGTTCGCGCCGGTCGACGCGGCAAGCGCCGATGCGGTGCCGGAGGTGTTGCTGCGCGGCGCGCGGCTCGTGGCGCGCGCCCGCGCGGGCGGCGAGCGG